>NZ_BAAAPF010000259.1:0-10214 GCF_039531005.1 Streptomyces synnematoformans | reverse complement strand
CCGGTACGGGGCGGCGGTGGCGGGGACGCCGGGTCGGCCGGGGGCGGGGGCTGCGCGGGGGCGGCCGGGTGCGGGGCGGGTGCGGGGTAGTGGCCGGTCACAGGCGCTCCAGCTGGCGTTCGGCGAGCCTCGTCAGGTCCTTCTCCTCGACCGGGGCGCCGTCGATCCAGTAGATCTCCACCACGATGTCGCCGCGGCGCGCGAGGGCGATGGCCTGGTACAGCGGCGGCAGCCCCGCCTCCTCGAACGGCGTGTCGGGGAAGTACGCCCTGCCGTTCGCGGACCCCTCCAGCGGCACGCTGCGCACCCGCCCGTCCACACCGATGGAGGAGTAGGTCTGCTGGGCTTCGAGGTAGTCCACGGATCCCGCCGTGGCGTCGTTCCGGAACTGGAAGAGGTGGACCATGACCACGGACGTGGTGGTGGCCCCCTCCTCCTGCCACGAGGTGAACGCCGTCCGCCGCAGCCCGTGCTCCAGCATGAAGCCGAGAAGCCCGTCGGCCGCACCCGAGTCGGCCGCCACCTCGTACGGCGCGAGCCAGCCCTCCCCGCCGTAGCCCAGCTCGGCGTCGGTGGTGCCGTCCGGCCGGGAGACGAGCAGCTCGCGCAGGTCGCCGTCCGTCTTCACCCGGCGGTCCTGCGCGGCGGACAGCGGCTCGGGGACCTCGTCGGCGGGCAGCGGCTTCCTGGGGTGCGCGAGGCCGGGCTGGTTGAGCGGGGGGAGCGGGGTCGGGGGTTCGCCGGCCTGCTCGTGGTAGCCGTACGTGACGCCGCCGAGGGCGCCGGCGAGCACGGCGGCGACCAGCAGCAGGGCGGTGCGCAGCCCGCGGCGGCGGGGCCGGGCGCCGCCGCCCGGCGGCGCCGGGAAGCCGGTGCCCGTGCCGGTGCCGGTGCCGGTGCCGGTGTCCGTCCCGGTTCCGTCGGCCGTTCCGCCGGCTGTCCCGTACGCGCCGGGTGCCGGGCCGCCGTACGTCCCGTACGCCGGCTCCCCGGGCGGCCGGGTGTCGGGTCCGATCGGCTTCAGCCGGGTCGTCGGCGGGTCGTCGGCCGGCGGCGGGCCGCCGCCCGTTCCGTCGGGGAAGGTCACAAGCGCCCCCTGCTCACATCCATATCTGTACAGCGCGCGGTGGCGCGAGAATGTCACCCTTCCCCCGGTCCTACAGTGGGCGCATGGCGAAGAATCTTGTGATCAAGGTGACCGCGGGGTCGGACGCGCCGGAGCGCTGCTCCCAGGCGTTCACGGTGGCGGCGGTCGCCGCCGCCAGCGGCGTCGAGGTGTCGCTCTGGCTGACCGGGGAGTCGGCGTGGTTCGCGCTGCCGGGCCGGGCCGCGGAGTTCGAGCTGCCGCACGCCGCGCCGCTGCCGGAGCTGATCGACGGGGTGCTGGCGGGCGGCCGGGTCACGCTGTGCACGCAGTGCGCCGCACGGCGCGGGATCGAGGAGAAGGACGTGCTGGAGGGCGTACGGATCGCCGGGGCGCAGGTCTTCGTCAGCGAGGCGATGGCCGACGGCGCCCAGGCCCTCGTCTACTGAGCCGGCGCCGATTCCGGCGACGTGCGGCTCGGCGCCACGGGCCATAGGCTGGTATACGCGGGGCTGAGTCCCCACGCAGCTGGTGAGTGGCATGAACTCTCCGTACACCGTGGCGTTCGACGGCTTTGCCGACCCCGGAACGAGCCTGCTCGGCGGCAAGTGCGCCGCGCTGGCCGCCATGACCCGGGCCGGCGTTCGGGTGCCGCCCGGGTTCGCGGTGACCACGGATGCCTTTGCCGCACAGCTTGACCGCGGAGGGTTGCGCCAGGCCGTCGACGGCGCCCTCGCCGGGCTCACCGCAGAGCCGGGCGGCGCGGCGGCGCGCGGCGCCGAGATCCGCGGCCTGGTGGGCGGCCGGCCCGTGCACCCGTCGGTCGCGTCGGCGGTGACGGCCGCGTACGGGAAACTCTGCCGGGCCGCCGGCGGCAGCCCCGACACCCCGGTGGCCGTCCGGTCGAGCGCCGAGCTGGAGGACCTGCCCGAGGCGAGCTTCGCCGGGCAGTACGACACGTTCCTGTGGATCCGGGGCGCCGATGCCGTCCTCGACGCCGTACGGCGCTGCTGGGCGAGCCTGTGGACCGACCGCGCGATCGCGTACCGCGCGGCCCGTGGGCTGCCGGGGCGGGGGCTGCGCATGGCGGTCGGAGTGCAGCAGATGGTCGATGCCCGTACCTCCGGCGCCGCCGCGACCGTCAACCCGGCGGACGGCGACCCGTCGAAGGTCATGGTGGAGGCGGTCTGGGGGCTTGGGCAGCTCATGGTGTCCGGCCAGGTGACCCCGGACACCCACCTGGTGGACAAGGTCCTGCTCACCACGGTCCGGACGACGGTGTCGACGAAGCACCGGGAACTGGTCCCCGCCCCCGACGGTCAGGGGCTCGTACAGCGCGCGGTCGAGGAGAGCCGCCGGCGGACCCCCTGCCTGGCTCCGCGGGAGGTCGTCGAGATCGCCCGGCTGGCCAAGACCGCCGAACGGCACTTCGGCTTCCCGCAGGACATCGAGTGGGCCGTCGACCGCCAGCGCGGCGCCGCCGCGGGTTCGGCCGACTCCCCGGTGCTGCTCCAGTCGCGGCCGGAGACGGTCTGGAGCCGCCGGCCGAGGCCGCCTGCCCGGACCGGCCACGGCGCGGGCGCCGCCAGCATCGCCGACACCCTGCTCGGCCCCGGCGCTGAAGGGATCACGTCATGACGGCGGCGCCGCGCACGGCGTTCCCGAGCCCTTACGAGCAGCCCGCCCCCTCCGGCGCGGCGGGCTGGGAGGAGCTGTACCCGTACCACCTGCTCTTCCAGCCCTGGCGGCGCGCGGCCGACGAGGAGCGGTTCTGGTTCTGCGACAGCCAGCACTGGCCCACCGTGGTGAAGCCGTTCGAGGCGGCCGTCGTCGAGCTCGTCTTCAAGTCCCTGGGCCAGTTCAACACCCGGCACTTCGTCGTTCCGTCCGCGTACGGCATCGCGGCCCGCATCCATCAGGGCTACGTCTATCTCAGCCCGGTGGAGGTGCCGCAGAGCCGGGTTCCCGCCCGCGTGCCGCAGTTCCTTCAGCGCGCCGGGTACTACTACGCGAACTGGGACAGGCTGCTGGAGAACTGGAAGGGCAAGGTCCGCGGCGTCATCGGGGAACTGGAGTCGATCAGCTTCACCGAGCCGCCGGAGGTCCAGCCGTACGAGGAGATCGAGGCGGGCGTCGGCCTGGACGCCGCCGACGCCCTGCTCGGCGGATACGACCGGCTCCTCGCCCTGTGCCACCGCGCCTGGCAGTACCACTTCGAGTTCCTGAACCTCGGTTACGCGGCCTACCTGGACTTCTTCCACTTCTGCAAGCAACGGTTCCCGGGCATCCCGGACCAGGGCGTCGCGGCGATGGTGACGGGCGCGGAGATGGAGCTGTTCCGCCCGGACGACGAGCTGAGGAAGCTGGCCAAGCTCGCCGTCGCGCTGGGCGCCGACAGGGCGCTGACCGCGCCCGACCCCGGGGAGCACACCCTGACCGCCGTCGGTCGCGAGCCGCGCGGCCGCGACTGGCTCGACGCCTGGGACGACGCCCGCGACCCCTGGTTCAACTTCACGTCGGGCAACGGCCTCTACAGCGGCGACCGGTACTGGCGGGACACCCCCTCGCTTCCGCTGGGGTACATCCGCGACTACATCCTGCGCCTGCGGCGGGGCGAGAACATCGACCGCCCCCTCGCCGAACTCCTCGCCGAGCGCGAGCGGATCACCGGCGAGTACACCGCACTGCTCGACCCCCCGGAACGCGCCGACTTCGCGGCGAAACTGGACCTCGCCCGCCAGGTCTACCCGTATGTGGAGAATCACAACTTCCACATCGAGCACTGGGCGATGGGCGTCTTCTGGCGCAAGTCCAGGGAGCTGTCCGCCCTGCTGCACCGGGCGGGGTTCTGGCCCGGCGCGAACGACATGTTCCACCTCACGCGCGACGAGGTCCGGGCCGCGCTGTTCGACTACGCGTCCGGGTGGGCGATCGGCGTCGAGCCGGCCGGCCCCGGCCGCTGGCCCGCGGAAGTGGAACGGCGCCGCCGGATCGTGGCCGCCCTCGCCCGGCAGCGCCCGGAACCGGCGCTGAACAAGCCTCCGGCGGACGTCACCGAGCCGTTCAGCGTCATGTTGTGGGGCATCACCGGCGAGCGGATCCGGTCCTGGCTGGACGCCCCGGGCCACGGGGGCGACCTGACCGGCATGGCCGCCTCGCCGGGCGTCGTCGAGGGCACGGCCCGGGTGATCGGCAGCCCCGGCGAGCTGGACCTCGTAGCGGAGGGGGACATCCTCGTCGCGCCGGTCACCGCGCCGAGCTGGGCGCCGGTCTTCGGCAGGATCCGCGCGACCGTCACCGACATCGGGGGCGTCATGTCCCACGCCGCCATCGTCTGCCGCGAGTACCGCCTGCCCGCCGTCACCGGGACGGGCTCGGCGTCCACCCGCATCAGGACCGGCCAGCGGATCCGGGTGGACGGCACCTCCGGCACCGTCACCCTTCTCGACTGACGGACAGCCGCGCCCGGGGTGCGCGTCGCCTGTACCACGCGGTGGGACACACCTCGTACGTCAGGGAGACACCCTCTCGGTTGAATGTGGATATATCAGGCGTGACCCTTGGTGGTATGGACGCCTATCCGCCGCTCGGAATGGTCGTGACCGACCGGGAGGGCCTGATCACCGGGTGGACGCCCGGAGCGGAGCGCCTGCTCGGGTACACCGGCGCCGAGGCCCGCGGCCGGTACGCGGCGGAGCTGATGGACGCTCCCGCACTCGCGGGCGGGGAGGCGGCGCGGGGCGCGGAGGCCGCCGGGCCCGGTGAGCGGCCTCCGTTCCTCGACGTACGTCACCGGGACGGGCACCGGCTGCGCGTGGCCGTCTCCCGGCACACCTTCGCCCCCGAGGCGGACGACACCGGGGCGGGGGCCGGCAGCGTCCTGCTCCTCGGCACGCCGTCCGGGCCGGCGGCGGAGCGCCTGCGGCAGGCGCTGTCCGGCTGGGCACTGCGGGACTCGCCCCTGGCCCTGACGGTGTACGACACGGATCTGCGCTGCGTGTGGCAGAGCGCCGCGATGCGGCGCCTCGGCGGCCTGCCGGACGAGGCGCGGCCCGGACGCCGGCCGGCGGAGGTCTTCACCGGCTCCGACGGGGTGGAGTGGGAGGAGCGGCTGCGGCTGGCCATGGCCACGGGGGAGGAGCAGGCCAGCGAGCTGAAGGGCACCGACCTGGCCGAAGCCCGATCGCGTGTCCTCAGCGTCTCGGCGACCCCGCTGCGGGACCCCGAGGGCCGCATCATCGGCGTCTGCGCCCTCGTCAGCGACGTGACCGAGAGGCATCGTGCCCGCGAGCGCCTCTCCCTGCTGAACGACGCGAGCCTGCACATCGGCAGCACCCTCGACATCGCACAGACCGCACGCGAACTCACCGAGGTGACCGTGCCCAGGCTCACCGACGTCGCCCGCGTGGACCTGCTGGAGGTCATTCTCAGAGGCGACGAACCCGCCCCGGGGCCGCTGGCCGGCCCCGTGCGGCTGCGCCGCATCGCGGAGATGACGCTGGCCGAGGGGGTCGCCACGACACAGCACACCGCCGGCGAGGCCGACGTCTACCTGGAGAACTCACCGGCCGCCCTGTGCCTGGCCACAGGCCGGTCCGCGCTGTACCGGACCAACGAGGAACCGCCGATCCGCAGCTACATCGACCAGTCCCCCGAGCGGCAGGCGAAGGTCCGGCGGCTCGGGACGCACTCGTGGATGCTCCTCCCGATGAAGGCCAGGGGTACGACGCTCGGCGTGGTGTGGTTCACCCGCACCCGGGAGACCCCCGAGAGCTTCGGGGAGGACGACCTCTCCCTCGCCGAGGACGTGGTGGCACGGGCGGCGGTCTGCCTGGACAACGCCCGGCGCTTCGCCCGCGAACGCGTGGCGGCTCTCACCCTGCAGCGCAACCTGCTGCCGCGGCGGATGCCGGAGCAGTCGGCGGTGGAGTCCGCCTCCCGCTACCTGCCCGCCGCACAGCAGACCGGCGTGGGCGGCGACTGGTTCGACGTGATCGGGCTCTCCGGAGCCAGGGTCGCGCTGGTCGTCGGCGACGTGGTCGGGCACGGCATCCTCGCGGCCGCCACGATGGGACGGCTGCGTACCGCCGTACGCACCCTCGCCGACGTGGACCTCGCTCCCGAGGAACTGCTCACCCGCCTCGACGACCTCGTCATCCGGCTGTCGGCGGAGTCCGGGGCCGACACGGAGCCGACCGGGGCGCAGGTCGCCGGGGACATCGGGGCCACCTGCCTGTACGCGGTGTACGACCCGGTCTCCAGGCGCTGCTCCATGGCGCTCGCCGGTCACCTGCCGCCGGCCGTCGTCCACCCGGACGGCACCGCCGCGTTCCTGGACGTCCCCGTGGGGCCGCCGCTCGGACTGGGCGGGCTGCCGTTCGAACCGACGGACGTCACCCTCCCGGAGGGCAGCCTGCTCGCCCTCTACACCGACGGCCTGATCCATTCCCGCCACCGGGACATCGGGGAGGGACTCGACGCTCTGCGGAGGGCGCTGGCCGCGCCGGCGGACTCGCTGGACGCGCTGTGCGACCACGCCGTACGGACGATGCTGCCCGCCCACCCCACCGACGACGCCGCCCTGCTCCTGGTGCGCCCCCGGACCCTGGACAGGCGCAGGATCGCCGTATGGGACGTGGCCGCCGAGGCCGCCGCCGTGGCGCGGCTGCGCTCGGACACCGTCCGCGTCCTTGCCGAGTGGGGACTGGAAGAGGCCGCGTTCGTCACCGAACTGGTGGTCAGCGAACTGGTCACGAACGCCATCCGGTACGGCGCCCCGCCGATCCAACTGCGGCTGATCCACGACCGCATGCTGATCTGCGAGGTCTCCGACTCCAGCAGCACCGCACCGCATCTGCGGCGGGCCCGGGTGCTGGACGAGGGCGGCCGGGGCCTGCTGCTGGTCGCGCAGCTCACCGAGCGCTGGGGCACGCGGCACACGACGGCGGGCAAGACGATCTGGTGCGAGCAGCCCCTGGCCGCGGACGGCGACCGGCTTACCGGGAGGTAGCCGCCGGCGCCGCGGCACGCCGCCGAGCGCGGCTCAGAACTCGTCCCACCACTTGTCGCCCTCCTCCCACCGGTTGCCGGTGATCGCCGCCAGCGGCGGCAGCACGGCCGCGACCACGCACATCGCGACGGCCGCGGGCGCGGAGAGCGGGTAGACGACGGTGCCGGCCAGCACGAACAGCAGCACGGCGGAGCCCATCAGCAGGAAGTAGCGCCTCCGGCGCCGCGGCTGACTGCGCGGCACCCGGGGGTCCAGCCGGAAGCCGTGCAGACGGAAGCCCCGCATCCCTCCACGGTACGCCCGGGAGGGGGTGCGGGGCTTCCGCGCGGCCTGCGCCCGTACGGCCTGACTCGGCCCGCGGGCCGGCCCGCGGGTCAGACCGCGATCGCGACCTCCGAGGGGCCGCCCTGCCGGGCGACCACCGTGCGGTCGGCGGTGCCGCCGGGCACCAGGGCGCGTACGGTCCAGGTGCCCTCCGCCGCGTAGAACCGGAACTGGCCGGTGGCCGAGGTCGGCACCTCGGCGGTGAACTCGCCGGAGGCGTCCAGCAGCCGCACGTAACCGGTGACGGGCTCGCCGTCGCGGGTCACGGAGCCCTGGATGGTGGTCTCGCCGGCCTTGGCGGTGGCGGCGTCGGGGCCGCCTGCCGTGGCTCCGCACATGAGGGTGGGTCCTTTCGTCGGTCTGCGCTGGGGCGGTCGGGCGTTCGGGCGGGGGTGCGGTCGGTCAGTCGTTGGCGCCCAGCTCGATCGGCACGCCGACGAGCGAGCCGTACTCGGTCCAGGAGCCGTCGTAGTTCTTGACGTTCGGCTGGCCCAGCAGCTCGTGCAGCACGAACCAGGTGTGCGCCGAGCGCTCGCCGATGCGGCAGTAGGCGATGGTGTCCTTGGCCAGGTCCACGCCCTCGCCCTCGTACAGCTCCTTCAGCTCGTCGTCCGACTTGAAGGTGCCGTCGTCGTTCGCCGACTTCGACCACGGGATGTTCCGCGCCGAGGGCACGTGCCCGGGCCGCTGCGACTGCTCCTGCGGCAGGTGCGCGGGGGCCAGCAGCTTGCCGGAGAACTCGTCGGGCGAGCGGACGTCGACGAGGTTGAGGGAGCCGATGGCGGCGACGACGTCGTCGCGGAAGGCGCGGATGGAGGTGTCCTGCGGCTTGGCCCGGTACTGCGTGGCCGGGCGCTGCGGCACCTCGGCGACCAGGTCGCGGGAGTCCAGCTCCCACTTCTTGCGGCCGCCGTCGAGGAGCCTGACGTCGCCGTGGCCGTAGAGCTTGAAGTACCAGTACGCGTAGGCGGCGAACCAGTTGTTGTTGCCGCCGTAGAGGACGACGGTGTCGTCGTTCGCGATGCCGCGCTCGGACAGCAGCTTCTCGAAGCCGGCCTGGTCGACGAAGTCGCGGCGCACCGGGTCCTGGAGGTCGCTCTTCCAGTCGATGCGGACGGCGTTCCTGATGTGGTTCTTGTCGTACGCGGCGGTGTCCTCGTCGACCTCGACGAGGACGACCTTCGGGTTGTCGAGGTTGGCCTCGACCCAGTCGGCGTCCACCAGGACGTCACTGCGGCTCATCTGTTTCTCTCCTCCGGAGCGCTGAGACGGGGGTACGGGCGGGTGTGCGCCCGGGGCGCGGCGGGCAGGGCGGAGCGCCGGGCGCGGAGTGTGGGACAGCCGGGCGGACGGTGCGGGGAGGCACGGCCCGGCTGGGGGCGGGAGCTGCGGACCCGGACCCCGGTCAGGCGGTGCGACAGAGCATGGCGGCGACGCGGCACAGGTCGACCGCGCGCCGCTTGGTCAGGTGATCTGCCTGTCCCCTGGGACGGGGACCGCTCATCGAGCACAGCATGCCCCCGATCGTACGGAGGGACGTGCGCGTGTGTCACCGCTGTGTCGAATGATGAGACGACTTCGTCCGGATCGCGGGATAGGGGAGGGCGTGCCCGGGCCGGGCGCCGGGGTGCGCGGGGCGTGCCCGGGGCGGGTCTTCTGCGGTATGGACGCGGGGGTCTCAGCCTACGGACGCGGGGTCCGGGCGGGCGGCTGAGTTGCGTGCCGAGCGCTCGTCGCCCAGCTCCACGTCCTCGCCGCCGCCCGTGACCACGATCCCGTCCTTCGTCACCTCGACGTCCGTCAGCCGTATGCCGGGCGGCAGGTCCTCGACCGTCCAGTTGTAGTCCATGCGGTCGCGGACGAAGTCCTCCAGGCCCGGCACGCCCCGGAGGTTGTCGACGTCGGTGGCGCGCAGCCGGATCGTGTCGCCGTCGACCACGCTCACCTCGCCGAACAGTGACTCCTCCAGCCGCTGCCCGAGGAAGCTCGCCCCGACCGTCGCCCGCACCTTGTCGTCGCCGGCCGCGTCCCTCCCGCCGTACGACACCTCCACCACCGGCAGTGCCGCCGAGATGTCCGCGTACGTGATCGTCACCGTGCCGTCGGCCCGGTCCGCCGTCGCGCGGTCCCAGTCGTCGCCCTCGATCCGCACCCCCGCCAGCTCGCCGCGCACGCCGTCCAGGCGCAGCTTCCGGCCGCCGCTGCCGACGGCGTCGATGCCGTCGATCCGTACGTCCACGGCCTCGAACTCGCGGGACATCACCTGGGTGAGGAAGGGGAACCCCTTGATGTCGATCTCGGGCCGCTTGGACAGCCCGTACTCCTTCTCGATGCGGTCCGCCGCGTCCGACTCCGCCAGCCGGAGCGCGATGCGGTCGGCGGCCACCGCGAGCACGCCGAGCACGACCAGCACCACCGCTGTGATCCTCAACGCGCGCATCGGCTCTCCGCCCCCCGGTCGGTCCTGCCCGAGAGCTTAGACAGGTGTTCGGCCCCGCACCCGCAGGTTGGCGGGAGCGGCGGCCGGTCTCCGGCACGGTCACGGATCAGAGCAGCGCCCGCCCGAGCAGGTACACCGCCGGCACCGCGAGCGCGAGTGGCAGCGACACCCCGGCCGTCATGTGCACGAACCGCGACGGGTAGTCGTAGCTCGCCACCCGGACCGCGACGAGCACGCACACCCCGGCCGCCAGCCCCAGCAGCCCGCCCGCGGCGCCCAGGTCCGTGCCGAGCCCCACCGCCAGCCCGCCGGCCCCGGCCGCGGCGGCGGCCGCGGCGGGCGAGGCGTTCGGCGGC
>NZ_BAAAPF010000258.1:0-10224 GCF_039531005.1 Streptomyces synnematoformans | reverse complement strand
GCCGCCGCGGAGCGCCTGCAGGCGGCCGCCCCCGAGCGCACCGAGCTGCTGCTCGCCGCCGCCGACGCCGGCCTGCCGCTGGCGCCCGCCGCGTACCCCGAGGGCTACGGCTGCTCCTGCGACCGCATCGGCTGCCCCTCCCCCGGCCGCCACGCCGTCTCCTTCGCCTGGCAGACGCAGGCCAGCGCCGACGCGCAGCGCGTCGAGCGCTGGCTGGCCGCCCAGCCTGAGGCCAACTTCGTCACCGCCACGGGCCGCAGCCACGACGTGCTCGACGTGCCGCTGGAGGCGGGCACGCGGGCGCTGGCGCGGCTGGAGGCGGAGGGCGTCGCGGCCGGGCCGGTCGCGGTCAGCCCGGAGCCGCCGGGGCCGGGGCGGATGCTGTTCTTCACCTCCACCCGCGGCACGCCCGAGGACGAGGACGAGTGGTGGCCGTGCGAGCTGGACTGCCGCCCCGAGACCACGGACGAGCATCCGGGGCTGCGCTGGCACTGCCGCGGCAGTTACGTGCTGGTGCCGCCGGCGCGGCTGCCGGGGGACGAGGGCGTGACGTGGCTGCGCGGTCCAGAGCACCCGCTGCCGGACCCGCTGACGCTGCTGGAGGCGCTGACCGACGCGTGCGCGGCGTACGCGGGCGCGGAGCGGGAGCACGAGGCGGCCTGGCCGCTGGGCTGACGCGTACGCGCCGCGACCCCTGCCCCCCTCAGCTGCCCTCGGCGCCGACCAGACCCTCCAGACGGTTGTAGAAGACGATCCCGTCGCCCTTCTCGTCGCGCGGCGGCACCACCACCGCCTGCTGCGAGACCCGCTCCAGCGTCAGCGACTTCTCCGGGGTGCCCTTCATCAGGGTGCCGGCCGCCGGCGGCACCTCGACCTCCTGGCCCTCGGCCATCGTCTGCTTGACGAAGTGGCGGCTGCTGAAGAGCGCCAGCGCCCCGCCGTCGGCCAGCCGCAGCGCGACCGGCGGGTACTCGGGGGTGGCCTCGTCGACGTACTGCGTGACGTACTCGGGCGTACGCCGGTACTGCTCGCGGGCGCCCAGCCGCTCGGAGGTGTGCTGCCCCGGCGCGAAGTCGTCGCCGTCGCCGTCCTTCAGATACGCCGCGTACGCCGTCCCCAGCCGCCCCGGCGGTACGGCCAGCCCCGAGGACTTGCCGAGCGGCACCCGGCGGACGTGGCCGTCGCCGTCCTCGGCGAACTCGCCGATGGCGGCCACCTCTGCGTCGTCGAGCAGCGAGAGGTGGGTGGCGTGCCAGCGGGACTCCGGCTCCTCCTTGACGAAGACCATGAACCAGCGCAGGTCGTTGCGGTTGGTCAGGGTGTCGGCGACGAACCACCGCGGCCAGCCGCGCTGCTGGGGGATCAGGTAGCGGGTGTCGCTGAACTCAAGGGGCTCGTAGTCGGGGTTGCCCTCGGGGGAGTCCTCCTTGCGCACCTTCAGGCCCGCCTGGTCGATCTCGCGGAGTCCGCCGGCCTCGATACGGGAGTTGACGCCGAGGTCGTAGTCCTCGTTGGCCTTGTTGTTCAGCTTCCCGAACCGGTCGAGGACGCGGGCCGCCTCGTCCTTGGTCACGGCCGGCTGGAGGACCTCCTCGCCGTGGACCGTGACGCACCCGCTGGCCGTCAGCAGCGTCGCCGCCAGCAACGGCACCGCGGCGACGGTCGCCCGGAAGCGGCGTATCGGCATGATCTTTTTCTCCGACTCCTGCGCGGGGCCTGGGAACGGCGTCACCCTACCCGGGTCGGCGGCCGGGCACCGGCCCGGGACCGGATCCGCCGCCGGGGCCGGGGAGCCGCGCAGTGATTCGGCTCTCATTCGCGTCCCGGCGGCGAAAACCCTTCCCCGGGACGGGTGCGAGCGATCATCATGCTGCGCATGACATTCGGGGCAGCACTGAGCGAGTTGCGCAAAGCTCAGAAAACGGCGAAGGGCGTCTCGCTCTACTCGCGCTACGTCAACCGGCCGCTGGGGCGGGTCTTCGCGGCGGCCGCGTACGCCGCCGGGCTGCGGCCGAACCACGTGACGCTGCTCAGCGCGGCGTTCACCGGCGGCGGGATCGCCGCCGTCGCGCTGGTACGCCCCGGCTGGCTGATGGCCGTCGCGGTCTACGCGCTGCTCGTCACCGGCTTCGCCCTCGACTCGGCGGACGGCCAGCTGGCGCGGCTGCGCCGGGAGTCGAGCGCGGCCGGCGAGTGGCTGGACCACGTCGTCGACTGCGCGAAGGTCACCGCGGTGCACGCCGCCGTGCTCGTCTCGTTCTACCGCTTCTTCGACCTCTCCTCGGACGGCTGGCTGCTGCTGCCGCTGGGCTTCCAGCTGGCCGCCGTGCTGATCTTCTGCGGCGGGCTGCTGGCCGACAAGCTCAAGGCGAAGCCGAAGCCGCAGGCACAGCCCGCGGCGGACGCGGCGGACGCGGCGCCCGCGCCCGCCGCGCCGCCGTCGCGGCTGCGTGCGGTGGCGCTGCTGCCCGTGGACTACGGCGTCTTCTGCGTGGTGTTCCTGCTGCTGGGCAGCGAGCGCGCGTTCCTCGCCGGCTACACGGCGCTGGCCGCGGCGGCGGGGCTGTTCCTCGCCGCCTTCATGGCGAAATGGTTCCGGGAGCTGTCTGCGGCGAGCTGACCTGAGCCTCGCCGCGGGTGCCGCGGCCGTCGAGGGCGTCGAGGGCGCGGCGCAGCTGCGTGCTCGACGTGTGCACGGTGTACGGGAAGTACACCACCTCCACGCCCACCGACCGGAAGTCGGCCTCCAGCTTGTCCCCCTTGGGCGTGCCCCGCCAGTCGTCGCCCTTGAAGATGACGTCGAAGCGGACCTGCTGCCAGGTCTCCAGCTTGTCGGGCACGGTCTCGACGAACGCGGCGTCCACGTGCCGGATGCTGCGCACGATCTCCAGCCGCTCGACCAGCGGCACGACCGGGGCGCGGCCCTTCGCCAGCTGTGCCATCTCGTCGGAGACCACGCCCGCGACGAGATAGTCGCAGCGGCTCCGGGCGTGCCGGAGGATGTTCAGGTGTCCGACGTGAAACAGGTCGTAGACACCCGGTGCATAACCGACCGTGTGCGCCACGGCACCCCCCAAATACTTCCCCCTGATAGTGGCGCAACCCCCGGCGCGCCAGGAGTGTCAACCATAACGGTCAGGTGCGGATAAGGTGCAACCCGGGCTTCGGGAAAGCAAACGAGGGGTGGCAAGGTGACGCGGGTGCTGCTGGTTTCGACCAACTATGCGCCGGAACAGGCGGGGATCGGCCCGTACGCGACGCAGATCGCGGAGCACTGGGTCGAGTCCGGCCGGGCCGAGGTGCATGTGCTGGCCGGGATGCCGCACTACCCGAACTGGCGCGTCGCCGAGGGCTACCGCGGCGCCTGGCGGCGGGACGAGGAGCTGGCCGGCGTCCGCGTGCACCGCCGCCGGCACTCCGTACCCGCGCGGCAGACCGCCGTGCGGCGCGCGCTGTACGAGGCGTCGATCCTCGCCCACGGCGTCGTCGCGCCGCCCCGCATGGCCGCCCCCGACGCGGTCGTCGCGCAGCTGCCCAGCCTGGCCGGCGCCGTGCTCGGCGCCCTCCTCGCCCGCCGCCACGGGGTGCCGTACATACCCGTGGTGCAGGACCTGATGGGCGCCGCCGCGGCGCAGAGCGGCATCCGCGGCGGGGGCCGGGCGGCGGCCGCCGCCCGCGCGGTGGAGTCCCGGGTGCTGCGGCGGGCGTCGCTGGTCGGTGTGATCCACGAGACGTTCGTGCCGCGGGTGGCCGCGATGGGCGTGGCCGAGCAGCGGATACGGGTCGTCCCCAACTGGTCCCACGTGGCAGGACCGGCCCGGCCGCGCGCGGAAATGCGGGCGCTGCTGGGCTGGCGCGAGGGGCAGACGGTGCTGCTCCACTCCGGCAACATGGGGCTGAAGCAGGGCCTGGAGGTGCTCGTGGAGGCGGCCCGCCGGGACCCCTCGCTGCGGGTCGTGCTGATGGGCGACGGCAACCAGCGCGAGCGGCTCGCCGCCCTGGGCGCGGGGCTGCCGAACCTCGACTTCCTGCCCCCCGCGGACTCCGGCGAGTTCACCGACGTGCTGGCCGCGGCGGACGTGCTGGCGGTCACCCAGCGGTCGTCGGTGCTGGACATGAGCGTGCCGTCGAAGCTCACCTCGTACTTCGCCGCCGGCCGGCCCGTGGTGGCCTCGGTCGCCGACGGCGGCGGCACGGCGGCGGAGATGCGGCGTGCGGGGGCCGGGGTGACGGTGCCGCCGGAGGACCCGGAGGCGCTGCTGGAGGCGGTGCGCAGGCTGGCCGCGGACAGGGACCTTGGTGCCGCGCTGGGCGCGAAGGGGCCGGTGTACGTGCGGGAGCACCTGAGCAGCGAGGCGGGTCTGGGCCGGATCACGGCGCTGCTGGACGAGGCACTCGACGGAGTCCCCGACGGGTCCCCGGAGGCCGTTGTCCACAACCCGCCGGTCGTCCACAGGCCGAGGGCGGCCGGGGAGCCGGCCGGGGGGCCCGTCCCCCATACTGAAAAGACCGGTTGAGGGGGGCCGAGACCATGTCACAGCACGCTCCGGGCGACAGCCCTGCCATGCAGCCGCAGGACGAGCCGGACCTGCTGCGCGACCAGTTCCGGCAGCTCCTGCGCTACCGCGGAATGATCGTCCTGGGCGTCGTCCTCGGGCTGCTCGGCGGCGGCTGGATCGCCCTGGCCTCCGGCGACGAGTACATCGCCTCCAGCGAGGTCACGCTCCGCCAGGTCAGCCTGGACCCCTTCGCCTCCGGCAGCGACGCCACGGCCATCAAGGAGAACATCGGCACGGAGCGGCAGACCGCCGCGAGCAACGCGGTGGCCAGGATCGCCGCGAAGGAGGTCGGCCACCCCGAGGACGGCGAGAAGCTGCAGCACGGCCTGCAGGTCACCAACCCGCCGAACACGCTGGTGCTCCGCTTCGACTACAGCGCGGACGACCCCGAGACCGCCGCCGAGCGCTCCAACGCCTTCGCCGCCGCCTACCTCGCGTACCGCGAGGACAAGAGCAGGCGCACCATCGACAACATGGTCGAGGCCTACGACGAACAGGTCAAACCCCTGGTCGCGGAGCGGGACGCGCTCGACGACGAGATCGAGTCGCTCGGCGAGGGCAGCGCCCTGGAGTCGGCGCTCTCCGCCCGCTCCTCGCTCAGCCAGAGCATCGGCCAGATCACCGCCGACCGCGCCAAGCTGCAGGCCCTCGACACCACGCCGGGGCACGTCGTGCGGGACGCCACGCCGCCCGCCGAGCCCGCGGGCCCGGGTCTCCTCATGCTCCTCGGCCTCGGCGCCGCGTTCGGCGTGGGCCTCGGGCTGCTCGTCGCCTGGGTGCGGCTGGTATTCGACCCCACGGCGCGCTCGGAGAGCGATGTCGTACGGGCGCTGCACGCCCCGGTGCTCGGCACGCTGCCGCGCACCCGCCGGCCCGGCGGGCTGCTGGCCACCGGCCGGGTCGCCGAGGAGTACCGTTCGATGGCCTTCCGGCTGGCCTACGACCAGCGGTTCGCCGACCGGCGGCGGCTGCTGGTGGTCGCGCCGCGCGGCAGCATAGACATCCCCGCCGCGGTCTCGGTCAACCTGGCCGCGTCCTTCGTGGAGATGGGGCACGAGGTGCTGCTCGTCGAGGCCGACCTGCGCACGCCGAGCCTGTCGGCGCGGCTCAGCGCCGCCGACGGGGTGCGGCCCGGCTGGGCCCGTACGCCCGCGCGCGGCGACGGCGGCTGGCCGACGGGCCTGCAGATACCGATCGACGCGGGCGAGTCCGGCGCGTTCGACCTCATCCCCGGCACCCGGGTGCGCAACGCCGCGCGGGCGCTGACGTCCGCGCCCGCCACGCAGCTGATCGCGGAGGCGGACGCGCCGGGGTCGGTCGTGGTGGTGCTGGCGCCGGCCGTGCTGTCGTACGCGGACGCGCTGGCCCTGGCCGACCGGGTCGACGGCGTGCTCGTCGTCTGCGACCCGCGGCAGGTGCACCGCGAGGACCTGGCACGCATCCGCGAGCTGATATCGGGCGCGGGCGGCACGGTGCTCGGCGCCGTGCTGCACTCGCACGGCAGCGGCGAGCCCGACGCGGGCGGGCGCGGCCGGTCCGCCAAGGGCGGCAGCAGAGGCGGCGACCGGGTTGACGGCCGCGGCGCCGAGGCGGGGACGGGCACGGCGGCGCCGGCGCCGCCGGCCGAGCCCACGGGGGCGGACTACCCGGCCGACAGCCGGGCCGTGCGCTCCTCGCGGCGGTAGATGCGCGCCCGCTGGGCGATCGCCTCCTCCGTCGCCGACCAGGGCGTGGCGGCGCTGACGAACATCGCGGTGCTGGTGGTCGCGGCGCGGGAGTCGTCCGCCGAGGGCTTCGCGGTCTTCTCCCTCGTCTACATGACGTTCACCGTCGTGCTGGGCGTGCAGAGCAGCTACGTCGGCCAGGCGCTGGTGCTGGAGCGCGACGGCGGCGGGGCCCGCGGCACAGCCAGCCGCGGCAGGGGCGGCGACGGCACGGGTGGTGGCGGCGCGGGGGGCACGGGCGTGACGGCCGGCGGGGCGCCCGACACCGCGCCGGAGGGGCCGGTCATCCCCTCCTGGGCGGAGCCCGACCCGGACGCGCCGGCCCGGCCGGCCACCGGCGTCGCCTCCGCCTGCCGGTCGGCGGTGACGTTCTCGACGCTGGCGTCCACGGCGGTCGGCGGCCTGACGGCGCTGCTGCTCGCGCCGGTGCCCGGCGAGCTGGCGCACGGGCTGGCCGTGCTCGGGCTGGTGCTGCCCGTCGTGCTGCTCCACGACGTCCTGCGCTACTGCTTCGCCGCCCTCCGGCTGCCGCACCACGCCCTCCTCGGCGACCTGCTGCGGCTCGTCGTCGCCGTCCCGGCGCTCGTGCTGCAGCCGGACGGCTCGTCCCCGGCGCGGCTGATAGCCGTCTGGGGCGCGTCCGCGCTGCCCGCGCTGCTGCTCTGCCTGGCGCTGGCCGCGTTCCGGCTCCGCGGCGCCCGCGGCGACTGGCGGCGCTACCTGCGCCGGGGACACCTCGGCCGCCGCTTCGTGGTGGAGTTCGCGGTGGGCAACGGCGCCACCCAGCTGTCGGTCATCGGCCTCGGGTTCGTCGCCAGCCAGCTCGCCGTCGGCGCGCTGCGCGGCGCCACCACCCTCTACGGGCCGATGAACGTCCTCTACAACTCCGCGACGTCCTTCGGCCCGCCGGTGATGAACCGCATCCCGAACCTGCGCAGCAAGCTCCGCTCCGCCGCCGCACTCGCGGCCCTGCTCGCCGGCACCGCCGCCGCCTGGACGACGGTGCTCGTCGTCCTCCCCGACTCCGCCGGCCGCGAACTCCTCGGCGACACCTGGGCGGCGACCTCCTCGCTGCTGCCGGCCACCGGCAGCCAGTACGCGGGCATCGCGCTGGGCACCAGCGCGCTGCTCACGCTGCGCGTGCTGCGCCCGGAGAGCACGCTGCCCATCCAGGTCGTCTTCTCCCTGCTCTCCGTCGGCTGCATGCGCACCGGCTACGCCGCCGGCGTCGCCTGCGGCGCGGCCTGGGGCCTGTGCGCCGGCTCGGCGCTGAAGGCCGCGGCCCTGTGGCTCAGGGTCGCGGCCGTCAGCCGCGCGGCCGCGAGCGGCGCGGGCCCCGGCCCCGGCACCGGCACCGGCGGCGCCGAGGCCCCGGGAGGCTCCGTCACACCCGGTGCAGCCCGGGCCTCCCGGCCTCGGTCGCATAGGAAGCCGCGGTGGTGACCCCGGCGCCCGGAGCGGTGACGTACGGCACGACGCGGAAGTCCGCCCGGCACTGCTCGCGGGTCAGCTCGACGGTCACGTAGCCGCGGCGGCCGTCGTAGAACCGCAGGTGCGGGTTGGCCTGGGTGAGCCGGTCGTAGTTCGCCGGCCGCTCGGCGCCGTCGCCGCCGCTGCTGATGGAGCTGGCGACGATCTCGCTGGCGACGGCGGGCGCGTCCGGGTCGGCGTAGTCGCGCTTGACGTCCATCGCGTAGTGCACGTGCACGTCGCCGGTGAGGACGACGAGGTTCTCCACCCCCGCCGCCTCGGCCGCGTCGAGGAAGCGGGTGCGGGCGGCGGTGTAGCCGTCCCAGGCGTCCATGCTGACGCGGTACCCCGCGGCCGGCTCGCTGCGCCGCTCGGCCAGCACGACCTGCTGCGGCACGACGTTCCACCGCGCCCGCGACTCGCGCCAGCCGTCCGCGAGCCAGTGCTCCTGCCGCTCGCCGAGCATGGTGCGCCCCGGGTCGTCCGCGTCCGGCCCCGGCGGCGCCCAGACGCCGCCGTACGCCTGATCGCTGCGGTACTGCCGGCCGTCGAGGACGTCGAACTGCGCGAGCGTGCCGTAGTGCAGCCGCCGGTACAGCCGCAGGTCGGCGCCGCGCGGCCGCTGCGGCCTGCGCAGCGGCTGGTTCTCCCAGTACGCCCGGTAGGCGGCGGCCCGGCGGACGAGGAACTCCTCCGGCGGCTGGTTGTCCTGGGAGATCGCGCCCGCGTAGTTGTTCTCGACCTCGTGGTCGTCCCAGGTGAGGATCCAGGGGTGGGCGGCCTGGGCGGCGCGCAGGTCGGGGTCGCTGCGGTAGAGGGCGTAGCGCAGCCGGTAGTCCGCGAGCGTGACGGTCTCGTGGTTGAAGACGTCGGGGAGGGTGCCGGGCGGGTAGGCGCGGCTGCCGCCGGTGGAGCCGACGGCGCCCTCGTAGATCCAGTCGCCGAGGTGGAAGACGGCGTCGAGGTCCTCGTTCGCGAGGTGCTGGAACGCGGTGTAGTAGCCGCCCGGGTAGTTCTGGCAGGCGACCGCGCCGAAGCGCAGGGAGGAGTTGTGCTCCCCGTGCCGCGGCGCCGTGCTCGTCCGGCCGACGGGGCTGGTCCAGCGGCCGACGCGGAAGCGGTAGTAGTACGGGCGGCCGGGGGCGAGCCCGTCGGCCTCGACGTGCACGGTGTGGTGGAACTCGGGGTGCGCCGGCTCCCGCCCGCGCCGGACGACACGGCGGAAGCCCTCGTCGTGGGCGATCTCCCAGTGGACGAGGAACGGGGTCTGCGGCAGGCCGCCGTCGGGCTCGAACGCCGCGGGTGCGAGCCGGGTCCACAGCACCACGCCGTCGGGCGTCGGGTCGCCGGAGGCCACGCCGAGGGTGAAGGGCTCCCGGCGGATCCGCCCCGGGTCCGCCGGCTCGTCCGCGTGTGCCCGCGGCAGGCCCACGGAGAAGGCGAGCGCGGCGGCGGCACCGGTGACGGTGAAGAAGCGGCGGCGGCTCACGTGCGCCGCGGCGGCGCGCAGGGCGTCCTGCGGGTTGGGAGGCGTCATGCGCGGTATTGCAGTTGCTGGTGGCAACCGCTGTCCATACACTGTGCGGCGGTCAGGTGACGGAGCGTCGACGTCTGCCGCGGATCCCACACGATCGGCCCGTTCCGGGACGGCGCTCCGGACTCTCTAGACTCGCGGCATGGCCGAGGTGCTCGCGAAAGACGGCAGCTGGGAGTTCGACGGCGACGTCATACGGATCGTCCCCGGCCGCGACCGCGGCGTGCACAAGCTGCGGCAGCTGCTCGGCGAGGTCGCCGTGCCGCTGCCGGCGGTGGCGGGGATCGCGTACGAACCGGGGCGCAAGGGCGGCCTGCTGCGGCTGCGGCTGCGCGACGGCGCGTGCCCGCTGCTGCGCGCCGCCGGCGGGCGGCTGCCGGAGGCGGCGAACCCGTACCTGCTGCGGCCGGAGCGCGACCGCGGCGGGGTCGCGGAGTACTTCGCCGAGGAGGTACGCAGGTCGCTGCTGCTCGACGAGGTGCCGGACGGGCCCGTCGACCGCTATCTGCTGCCGGGCCCCGCGGTGCCGCTGACCGCCTCCGGTCTGGACGGCACCGCGACGTTCGACGGCGAGCAGCTCAGGCTGGAGTGGAACTGGCTGGTCGAGGACTCGAAGAAGCGGGTCGGGAACCGGACGTTGCCGCTGGCCGAACTGGCGGGCGTGGAGTGGGCGGGGGCCTCGGGCCTGGAGTCGGGGGGCCTGCGGTTCCGGCCGCACGGGACGGCGGTCTTCCTCGACCCCGACAAGGACCCGCACACGCTGGCGCTGTGGGGGACGAGGAAGGAGACGGGGGCGGCGGTACTGCTGGCGGCGGCGGTGACCGTACGGCTGCCGCACCCGAACGCGCAGGCGGCGACCCCCGCCCCGGGCGCCCCGGGCGCGGCCGGCGCGCTGAGCGGGCCGGAGGCGGGGCAGCCGGCGCTGCCGGCGGGGGAC
>NZ_BAAAPF010000257.1:0-10237 GCF_039531005.1 Streptomyces synnematoformans | reverse complement strand
GCGGGGCTGACTCCGGCCCCGTCTCCGTAAGCAGACGAACCACCTCCGGGGTGGGCGGTCCCACCGCCCGCCCCGGACCGCTGTCCGCGCCCGCTCCCCCGCCGGCCGCACCTCAGCCGCCCGGCCGCCGGGCCGCCTCGCGCAGCGCCATCCGCGCCGCGACCGTGCTGCCGTTCAGCGTCTCCCAGAACGGGTGGATGGATATCTCGATGGACAGCTCGCGGAACCTCTTCCGCAGCACCGTCTCCTGCCGGTCCAGCTCGGGCGTCCAACCGCTGTCGGCCCGGTGTTCGACGCCCGCCCTGTCCGTGTACGGGCGCAGCGGGAACTCCTCCAACCGCTGCGCGACGGCGAACCACTCCCGCTTCGCCCGCAGCAACTCCTCCGGAAACTCGTAGTCGCTCACGACTCGCTATCATACGTGTGTTCGATTTCGAGAAGCGAGCACCGACGCGCCCCCGGGATGCATAGGATCGCCGGCATGGCGCTGCGACCCGTCCAGGTGAACATCAAGGCCCTCGACCCCCCGGCGGTCGGCCGGTTCTGGGCCGAAGCGCTCGGCTGGCACGCCTACGCACCCGGCGTGACCACCTACGTCGGCCCCGCCGGCGGCCTCGTCTGGCCGGACCCGGTCGCCGTCGGCATCGACGTCGTGCCCGTCCCGGAGCCCGGGACGGGGGTGAAGAACCGCGTGCACCTCGACCTCGCCACCACCTCCGAGGCCCACCGGGCGGAGCTGGTCGACCGCCTCCGCACGCTCGGCGCGACCCCGGCCGACGTGGGCCAGGGCGCGGTGCCGTGGACGGTCCTCACCGACCCCGAGGGCAACGAGTTCTGCGTGCTGGAGCCGAGGGACGTCTACCGGGACACCGGTCCGGTCGCGGCGGTGGTGGTCGACTGCGCGGGCCCGCGGGCCATGGCCCGGTTCTGGGGTGCGGCGACGGACTGGACGCTCCGGGAGGTGACCGACGACCAGGCGGTGCTGCGCTCGGCCGCGGACACCGGCCCGTACCTCGAATTCCTGCGCGTCCCCGGCCGGCCGGCCGCCCCGGACCGCGTCCACCTCGACCTGCTGCCGTACCCCGGCGACGACCCGGCGGCGGAGGCCGCCCGGCTGCGGGCGCTGGGCGCGGCCGACCTCGACGTCGGCCAGGGCGACGTGCCGTGGACGTGCCTGACCGACCCGGAGGGGCACGAGTTCTGCGTCCTCGCCCCGTCCTGACGGACGCACGCACGGGCGTCAGGGGCATGAGTAAGGGGCGCGATTCAGGATCGCCGCCCCTTACGCCGGTCGCCCGCCGCGCCCGGGCGCGGCCGTGCCCCGTGCCCTACGGCACCAGCACCAGCCGGCCCCGTACGCCGCCCGCCGCCAGCCGGGCGTGCGCCTTCGCCGCGTCGGCCAGGTCGTACGCCGCGGCGACCCGCAGCGTGAGCACGCCGTCGTCGGCGAGCCGGACCAGCTCCGCCAGCCGCACCCCGTCGGCCGCCACCTCCAGCGCCGCCGTGCGGATGCCGCGGACCGGATCCGGGGCGGTACCCGGGATGACCGCGGCGTACGCGCCCCCGTCGCGGGTCCAGCGCAGGGCCGTTTCGCCGCCGAGCACCGCCGCGTCCAGCACGGCGTCGTAGCCGCCGTCGGCCGGGTCCGTGGTGAACGCCGCGCCGAGGGAGCGGACCAGCTCCTCGTCGGCGGGGCGGGCCAGCCCCGTCACCGTGACGCCGCGGTGGGCGGCGAGCTGGACCGCGTACCCGCCCAGCGCCCCCGCCGCGCCGGTGACGAGCAGCGAGGTGCCCGGCGCCGCGTCCAGCAACCCCAGCGCCTGGTCGGCGGAGAGGGCGTTGAGCGGCAGCGTCGCGGCGTGCACGGCGTCCACCGTGGTCGGCGCCGCGGCGACGGCGCCGCCGTCCACGACCACGTACTCGGCGTGCGTGCCGAGCGGCTTCGCCGGCCCGTGGACCAGCGCCACGACCGCGTCGCCCGGCGCCCGGCCCGCGCCGGCGCCCACCGCGTCCACCGTTCCCGCGACGTCCCAGCCCAGCCCCGTGTACTTCCCGCCGGGCGCGGCGCCGAAGGCGCCGCCGCGCGTCCCGCCGTCCACGGGGTTGAGCGCCGCCGCGGCCACCTTGATCCGCACCTGCCCCGCACCCGGCTCTGGCACGTCCACGTCGGCGATCGTCACGGCCTCGGGGCCGCCGAACTCCGTCACCACTGCAGCACGCATGGTCAGTTCTCCCTGATCGGTATCGGTTCCGCTGCCGCAACCGTAGGAAGAGTTGGTATCTTCTGGTAAGTAGTTACCTGAGAGTGCCTATGTCACCCGGAGGCGAGCCATGGCGACCACGACGGCGGCCCAGCGGCGCGAGGAGGCCCGCGTCGCGTACGACGCGTTCCTGCGGGGCTGCCCCACCAACCAGCTCCTCGACCGCCTCAGCGACAAGTGGGTCAGCCTTGTCGTCGCCGCGCTCTCCGACGGCCCGCGGCGCTACAGCGACCTGCGCCGGAAGATCGCCGGCGTCAGCCCGAAGATGCTCACCCAGACCCTGCGCGCCCTGGAGCGCGACGGCATCCTCTCCCGCGCCGTCACGCCGTCCGTCCCGGTCCGCGTCGACTACGAGCTGACGCCGCTGGGCCGCAGCCTCGCCGGGCTCCTCACCGCCGTGAAGGACTGGGCGGAGGAGCACATCGAGGAGGTGCACGCGGCCCGGGAGCGCTACGAGGCCCTGGAGGCGCAGGCGGCGCAGGCGGGTTGAGAGCGGGGGCGCGGGAACGGTTCCGCGCGCCGCGGCGTTGAGGTAGCGGGCCGAGTCGCGGGAGGCGCGAGGATGAACATCGTTGCGGAGCTGTTCGCACCCGGCCAGGGCCACGCGCGGCGCGCGCGGGAGCGGATGGAACTGGTCGTGGACAACGTGGGCACGGGCGATCCGTCCCGCGGGCCGATAGACCTCACGTCGGGCAAGGTCGTGATCGCGCTCGGCGAGGCGGCGGAGCCGGGCGCGGAGCCGGAGGACGCCGTACCGTCCGACGCGGAGCCGGAAGACGCCGTACCGTCCGACGCGGAGCCCGCCGACGCCGAACCGTCCGACGCCGTACCGTCGCAGGCCACCCCCGCCGACGCCGCCCGTCCCTAGCTGCCCGACAATCGCACCCATGACGAAGGTTCTCGTGGTGCAGAACGGCCGCGGCGGCGGCCCGGGGCGCTTCGGCGCCTGGCTGGAGCAGCGGGGGCTCGCCCTCGACGTCGTCCACGCCTACGCCGGCGCCCCCCTGCCGCGCCGCCTCGACCACGCCGCGGTCCTGCCGCTCGGCGGCGGCCCCATGCCCGACGACGACGTGGCGATGCCGTGGCTGGCGGCCGTCCGCGAGCTGGTCGCCGAGGCGCTGGAGCGGGACGTCCCGGTCTTCGGCGTCTGCCAGGGCGGCCAGCTCCTCGCCCACGTCGCCGGCGGCCGGGTCACCCCCTCGCACGGCGAGCCGGAGCTGGGCAGCACGCCGCTCACGCTGCGCGCGGAGGCGGCGGCCGACCCGCTGTTCGCCGGGCTCCCGCGGCAGGTGACGGCCGTCCAGCGGCACGTCGACGCCATCACGGAGCTGCCGCCGGGCGCGGCGTGGCTGGCGGAGAGCGAGCGCTGCCCGCACCAGGCGTTCCGCCACGGCGCCCGGGCATGGGGCGTGCAGTTCCACCCGGAGGCCGGCGCCGACCGCGTCCGCGCGTGGAGCGACGAGTCCGTCCGCGCCCGCGGCTTCGACCCGGCCCGGGTCCGCGCCGAGGCGGACCGCGACGAGCAGGAGTCGGCGCAGGTCTGGCAGCGGGTCGCCCACCGCTTCGCCCGGGCGGTACGGGCCGAGGGCTGACCCCGCCCGCGGCCGCCCCCGCGGCCCGCCGCGACCCGCCCCTCCCCCTCGCCCGGCATACCCGGCAAATCGGCCACCGCTTGCTACGTTGCCCACATGACCACCGCCACCGACCCGGCCGAGGCCCTCCGCCCGCCGGGCCGCGCCCGGCGGCTGGCCACGCCACCGCCCCCCGTGCCCCAACCTCGCCGCCGCGGCGCCGAACTCCTGCTGCTGGCCTGCGCCGTCGGCGTCATCGCCTACGGGTACGCGGCCGTCGGCCACGCCACCTCCGGCGCCCTGCCCGCCGACCTGGCCACCCACCTCGGCGGCCTCGCCGCGCTCGCCCTGACGGCCCACCTCGTCGTCCGCCTCCGCGCACCCTGCGCGGACCCGGTGCTGCTGCCCGTGGCGCTGCTGCTCAACGGCCTCGGCCTGGTCCTCATCCACCGCCTCGACCAGGGCACGCCCGGCGACCGCGCCGCGCCCGCCCAGCTGCTCTGGTCCGCCCTCGGCGTCGTCCTCTTCGCCGCCGTCCTCGTCGTCCTGCGCGACCACCGCGACCTGCGCCCGCGCGCCGGGAAGTACGCCTTCGCCGCCCTGTGCCTGATGGCCGCGCCGATCCTCTTCCCCGCCGTCAACGGGGCCCGGATCTGGATCCGGATCGGCGGCCTGTCCCTCCAGCCCAGCGAGTTCGCGAAGGTACTGCTCGCGATCTTCTTCGCCTCGTACCTGGCCGCCAACCGCCACGCGCTGACCTTCACGCGCGGCCCGCGCATCCGCCGGCTGCTGCTGCCGCCGTGGCGCGTGCTGGGCCCGATCGTCGCGGTCTGGGGCATCAGCCTGGCCCTGCTGATCCTGGAGCGGGACATCGGCGCCTCGCTGCTGTTCTTCAGCCTGTTCGTGGCGATGCTGTACGTCGCCACCGGACGGGCCGGCTGGCTGGCCGTCGGGCTGCTGCTGGCCGCGGCGGGAGCGGCGGCGGTGGGGGCGCTGGAGCCGCACGTGCACACGCGGGTGGCGGACTGGCTGTCGCCGTTCCGCGGCATCGAGGAGGGGCAGGGGCCGGGGCAGTTGGCGCAGTCGCTGTTCGCGTTCGCCGCGGGCGGGGCGCTGGGCGCGGGGCTCGGGCAGGGGCACTCGCTGCTGATCGGCTTCGCCGGCAAGTCGGACTTCATCCTGGCCACCGCGGGCGAGGAGCTGGGGATCGCGGGGCTGACCGCGCTGTTCCTGCTCTACGCGATCTTCGTCGCCCGCGGCTACCGCACGGCGATCGCCGTCGGCGAGCCCTTCGGCGCGCTGCTCGCCGCCGGCCTCGCGGCGATCATCACGCTGCAGGTGGTGGTGATCGCGGGCGGGGTGCTGGGGCTGATCCCGCTGACGGGGATGGTCACGCCGTTCCTGGCGCAGGGCGGGTCGTCGGTGGTGACGAACTGGGTGATCGTCGCGCTGCTCGTACGGCTCAGCGACGAGGCCCGTACGCCGCGGGAGGCGTCCCGCCCGGCCGCGGACCCGGCGCCCCGGCGCGACCCCGCACCCGGCACCCCCGCGGACGGCGTCCCGTGATCCGCAACACCCGCATCGCCGCCGGCTGCAGCCTCCTGCTCTTCCTCGCCCTGCTCCTCGGCGCCGCCCGCGTCCAGGTCCTCAAGGCCCCCGAGTACGACGCCAACCCCGCCAACCGCCGCCAGGCACTCGAACGCTACGCCCAGCCCCGCGGCGACATCTACGCCGCCGGCCGCCGCCTCACCGGCTCCACCGACACCCGCCAGGGCCTGCGCTACGAGCGCTCCTACCCGGACGGCCGCCGCTACGCCGCCGTCACCGGCTTCGCCTCCCAGCTCTACGGCTCCACCCTCCTCGAAGACACCGAGGACGGCATCCTCGCCGGCACCGACCCCCGGCTCGCCCCGCTGCCGCTCTGGGGCGACCTCACCCGCGGCCGCCGGCCCGGCGGCCAGGTGCACACCACCGTCGTACCGGCCGTGCAGAAGGCCGCGTTCCGCGGGCTGCGCGGCCGCAAGGGCGCCGTCGTCGCCCTCGAACCCGCCACCGGCCGCGTCCTCGCCCTCGTCAGCAGCCCCGGCTACGACCCCGCGCTGCTCTCCGGCAACTCCCCCGCCACCACGCTCGCCTGGGACCGCTTCCTCGCCGACCCCGCCCAGCCGCTCCTCAACCGGGCGATCCGGCAGACGTACCCGCCCGGCTCCACGTTCAAGGTGATCACGGCGGTGGCGGCGCTGGAGTCCGGCGTCGTCACCGACGTCGACGCGCCGACCCGCACCCCGAACCCGTACCGCCTCATCGGCAGCACCACCCTGCTGCGCAACGAGTCGAGCGGCTGCGCCGACGCGCCGCTGCGGGAGGCGTTCGCCCAGTCGTGCAACACCGTGTTCGCGAAGCTCGGCGCGACGGTCGGCACCGCGCGGATCGTGGCGACCGCGGAGGCGTTCGGCTTCAACGAGGGGCTGGAGATCCCCTCCCCGGTGCTGCCGAGCCACGTCAGCACCCGGATGGACCCGGCGCAGGTCGCGCTGTCGGCCATCGGGCAGTACGACACCCGGGCGACGCCGCTGCAGATGGCCCGGGTCGCGGCGACGGTCGCGGCCGGCGGCCGGACGATGCGCCCGTACCTGGTGGAGCGGCTGGCGGACGCCGACGGCGAGACGGTGGCGCGGACCCGGCCGGAGGCCGGGGAGCCGGTGATGAGCCCGGGAACGGCGGCGCTGCTGCGGCAGCTGATGATCGACGCGGTCAGCGACGGCACCGGCGGCCTGGCAGCGATCGACGGGGTGACGGTCGGCGGCAAGACGGGCACGGCGCAGCACGGGGTGGACAATTCGGAGCGCCCGTACGCCTGGTTCGTCTCCTGGGCGCAGCGGCCGGGCACGGCGGTGCCGGAGGTGGCCGTGGCGGTGGTCGTCGAGGACGCGGAGGCGGACCGCGCGGACATCAGCGGCGGCGGCAGCGCGGCCCCGATCGCCCGCGGGGTGATGCGGGCGGCGCTGCGCTGAGCCGCCGGCTTCCGCGCCGTACGGGCCGGGGACCGCTCCCCGGGTGCGCTCCTACGCTGCTCGCGTGAAGGACATCCTGATCGGCATCGTCCTCGGTCTGATCTTTCTGGCCGTCGGCGGCGCCGTCTTCTGGCTCCTGGCCGCGAGCGGCGATGCCGACCGGGAGGAGTGCGAGGAGCACGCCGAGCGCTCCCGCGGCCGCGTCACGTGCATCGTCACCGTCGACTGACGCCGCCGCCGCACGGGTTGGTCACGTTACCCGCGCGTCAACTAAACGCGTCCCGGGCATTGACGGGCTTACTGACAAGCTGTCTCATAAGAGGTGACCGCCGGTAACCCTCACAGGAGACGTGATGACCACGACGACGGGTTTCCCCGCGCTGACGGACGCGCTCGGCCCGCTCAAGGACCGCGAGAAGGTGGCGGAGCGGCTCCTCGCGGCCTCGGAGAAGCACTCCTTCGACCCGGACAGGGAGCTGGACTGGGACGCCCCGCTTGAGGAGGGGAAGTGGTTCTGGCCGCCCGAGCTGGTCTCCCTCTACGACACCCCGATGTGGCGGCGGATGTCGGAGGAACAGCAGCGGGAGCTGGCCCGGCTGGAGGCGGCGTCGCTGGCCTCGCTGGGCATCTGGTTCGAGATCATCCTCATGCAGCTGCTCGTCCGGCACATCTACGACAAGCCGGTCACGAGCAACCACGTGCGCTACGCGCTCACCGAGATAGCCGACGAGTGCCGGCACTCGATGATGTTCGCGCGGATGATCACGAGGGGCGGCGCGGAGCCGTACCCGGTCTCCCGGTTCCACCACAACCTCGCCCGCATCCTCAAGACCGTCTCCACCACCCCCGGTTCGTTCACCGCGACCCTGCTGGGCGAGGAGATCCTCGACTGGATGCAGCGGCTGGTCTTCCCCGACGAGCGGGTCCAGACGCTGGTGCGCGGCGTCACCCGGATCCACGTCGTGGAGGAGGCGCGGCACGTGCGCTACGCGCGCGAGGAGCTGCGCCGGCAGATGCTCACCGCGCCGCGCTGGGAGCGGAACTTCACCCGCCTCACCTCCGGTGAGGCCGCGCGGGTGTTCTCCGTCTCGTTCGTCAACCCGCAGGTGTACTCCGACGCGGGGCTGAACCGGGCGGAGGCCCTGGCGCAGGTGAAGGCCAGCGCGCACCGGCGCGACGTGATGCAGACGGGGGCCAGGCGGCTCACGGACTTCCTCGACGAGATCGGCGTGCTGCGCGGCGTCGGGCGCCGGTTGTGGCGCAGCTCCGGGCTGCTGGCCTGAGCGGTCGGGGGCGGCACGCGCGGCGGACGGCGCCGCGCGTGCCGCCCGCACCGGGCCCGGACGGGCCGGGGCCGCGCGGACCCGCCGGGGGAGTTACGCTGCCCGGCATGAGCACCGCGTCCGACCGGGGGCCCCGGCACGCCGCGCCCCAGCCCGCGGTCGCGTACCGCAGGCTGAGCGTCTCCCAGCGCCGCAGCCAGCTGATCGAGGCCGCGCTCGGCCTCTTCGCGCACCGGGCTCCGGAGGACGTCTCGCTCGACGACGTCGCCGCCGCCGCGGCCGTCTCCCGCCCGCTGGTCTACCGCTACTTCCCGGGCGGCAAGCAGCAGCTGTACGAGGCCGCCCTGCGCAGCGCCGCCGACGAGCTGGAACTCTGCTTCCGCCAGCCCCAGCACGGCCCCCTCACGCACCGCCTCACCCGCGCCCTCGACAGCTACCTGGGGTTCGTCGACGAGCACGACGCCGGCTTCAAGGCGCTGCTGCAGGGCGGCAGCGTCGTGCAGACCAGCCGCACCACCGCCATCGTGGACGAGGTCCGCCGCTCCGCCGCCGAGCAGATCCTGCTGCACATCGGCGTGCCCCGGCCCGGCCGCCGGCTGCTGACGATGATCCGCACCTGGATCACCGCGGTCGAGGGCGCGTCGCTGATATGGCTCGACGAGGGCAAGCAGCCGCCGCTGTCCGAGCTGCGCGGCTGGCTCGTGGACCACTTCGTCGCGCTGCTGGTCGCCACGGCCGCGGGCGACGAGGAGTGCGGCCGGGTGCTGCGCCGCGCGGTGGAGCTGGAGACGGCGGACGGCCCGGCCGGCGACCTCGTCCGCCGCGTCGCACCGCTCCTGCACGACGCCGGGCACCTGCTCGGCGAGGACTGACCGTGCGCACGGAGGACACCGCCTTCGTCGGCGGCCCGCTGGACGGCCGCACCCTCGCCGTCCACGTCGGCGCGACGGGCCGGCCGCCGAAGGTGTACGAGGTGCCGGTGCCGGACCCCGCGGGCGGGCCGCCGACGGTGCACGTCTACCGGCTGGAGCCGGCCGACCTGAGCCCGCGGCTGAAGCTGCCGCGGGGGTGGGTCTACACGTACGACCCGGAGGGGGCGCCGGAGCGGCACAGGTGGCCGTGGTCGCGCCGGCGGGGCGTCAATCCTCCCGGGTGATGGTATTACTCGGTTTCGCCCAGCCTTGACGGGAATGCAGGGAATGCCGCGACCGCGGTGGAAGCCTTCGGTACATGCCCCGCACCCCCCGCTCCGCGCTCTCCGCCGCCTCCGCCGTGCTCCTCGCCGCCGTGCTGGCCCTGCCCGCCGGCGCGGCCCCCGTGCCGGACGAACCGGACGCGGGCGGGGCGGGCGAGGCGGCCGGGGCGGGCGAGCCCGGCGCCGGAGCCGGGGCGGACGGGCCGGACGAGCCGAGCGGGGCGGACGGTCCTGACGGGCCGGAGGCGGCAGACGAGGCAGACAGCGCGGACGCGGCAGACGGGGCGCGGGCCGCGGAGGAACCGGCCGCCGACGCCCCGCTCAGCGAGCTGCTCACCCGGCTGCAGACCCTCCACGGCCAGGCCGAGCGCGCCACCGAGGCCTACCACGCCACCGTCGAGGAGCTGAAGAAGCTGCGCGCCGAGACCCGCGAGCTGGCCGGCGACCTCGCCGACACCCGCGCCGAGCTGGCCGCCGCGCGGCACCGGGCGGCGCTGATCGCCCGCGCCCAGTACCGGGGCCCCGGGCTCGCCCCGTACCTGCAACTCCTCGTCGCGCGCGACACGGAGACGGCGCTCGACCGCAAGCAGATCATCAGCCGGGCCGTCGGCAACCAGGCCGCCGTCGTGACCCGGCTGGAGGCCGGCGCCGAGCGGCTCGACGCGCTGACCGGCTCGTCGCGGAAGGCGCTGGCGCGGCAGCGGGAGCTGGCCGGCGAGCGGAAGCGGCGCCGGGACCGGGTGGACGACCGGCTGGCGGAGGTCCGGGACGCGCTGGCCGAGCTGACGCCGGGGCAGTTGGCGGCGCTGGACCGGCTGGAGGTGCGGGGCGCGGAGGCGGAGCGGCGGGAACTGATGGAGCCGGGCGGGCCGGGCGCCGCGGACGACGGCCTCCCGGGCGGGGGCGAGCCGGG
>NZ_BAAAPF010000256.1:0-10245 GCF_039531005.1 Streptomyces synnematoformans | reverse complement strand
CCCACCGCCCCGTACACGACCGCGCAACCCCCGACCCCGGCCCCGGCCCCGGTGCCGGTGCTTGGGGTGCCCGGGCGGCGGCCGGGACCGGCGGCGGCGGTGGCCGTGCCGGTCGCGCTGCTCGCAGTGCTGCTGATCGCCGTCGGCGTCTGGGCGCTGGTGTCGGGCTGACGCCCGCCGGCCCGTGCCCGGCTCCCGCCTACCGCCGCCGGTTCTGCTGCGGCGGTGCCGGCGGCCCGTCCCCGTACGGGTGCCCGTCCCCGTACGGCTGCCCGCCGTGCTGAGCGCCGTACGGCGGCGCCCCGTGGTGCCCGTGCGCGTACGCCCCGGGCGCCGTCCGCGTCGCCTCGCCCGCCGCGAACGGTCCCGGCACAGGTCCCGGCGCCGTGCCCGGCACGGGCCGGCGCCGCGCCAGCAGCGTCCACAGCCCGAGGCCCGCCAGCAGCAGCACGCCCCCGCCGATCCCGCCGATCGCCAGGAGCGTCTTCCCGGCGCCCCCGGCACCGTCCGCGTCGGCCGGCACCCCCTCGGCCGCCGTGTCGAGGTCCTCGTCGGTGACGCCGAACCCGGCCGCCGCCGCGTCCCCGTCGTAGACCGGGCCCGCCTGCGGCTCGCCCTCGACGGTGGTGCGCAGCACCACCGGCACCGGGCCGTCCGCGAACTCCCCGACCTCCTCCGTCACGCTGACCGCGACGTAGTACCAGCCGGCGAAGCCGACGTTCCCGGAGTCGCGCCCGTACGCCGCATAGCGGTTCTCGTACGCCACCGGCGGCCCCATCGCCTGGATGGCCGCGGGGTCGTCGCCGTAGTACGTCTCGTCGTCGGTGGCGACGAACCCGCGCGCGGGGTTGTAGAAGTCGACGCGCACCCCGTCCGAGGCGTAGGCCGTGTCGTCCTCGACCCGGGTCGTACCGAACTCGGTCTGCAGGAACAGCTGCTGGCCCCAGTCCAGCGGCACCCGGTAGAAGTGCGTGTCCCCCGGGCGGATCCTGTCGGTCCACACCCCGTGGGCGATGCCCACCGCGTCGTTGAACCCGGTGCCGCCCGCGCGCCGCTCGGCCTGCCCGGTCGGCGGGGGCGGCGGCTGCGTGGGGATCGACCCGGGGTCCGGCGGCGTCGTCGGACCGGACTCCGCCAGCGGCGGTTCCGCCATGAAGCGCAGCTCCAGCGGCCACGCCCCGGGGTCGGAGGTCGCCTCGCTGACGCGGGTGACGACGAGGTGGTAGACCCCGGCCTCCTGGCAGCGGCCGTCGGGCTCGGCCACACGCCAGACGTAGTTGGCGATCGGCCGCGCGGCGTCGTCCGTGCCGAAGTCGGCGTCGGCGCTGCTGCACCTGTCGCCGTCCTTGCTCTGCAGCTCCAGCTCGATGCCGTCGCCGTACGCGACCTTGGTGCCCGGCTTCGGCGCGGCCACCGCGGAGATCCAGGCGTGGGACTCCGCGTCGAGCGCGACGCTGTAGTAGAGCCTGTCGCCCGGGGCGATCGAGTCGGTGTACGTCCTCCCGGCCGCCACCGTGGGGCCGTCCGCGCTGCTCGCGGCGCCGTCGAGGGGCTCGGCGTCGGCCGCCGTCCGATACTGCCCGGCGTCGACGGGCGAGTTCGCCGGCGCGGCCGTCGCCGGCACCGCCGGGAGCGCCAGCGTGCACAGCGCCGCGATCGCGGCCGGCCCCGCCATCGTTCGCGTCACCATCCACCCCTCACCGTCCGGTTCCGTCCGGTTCCGGCTCACGGTCGTGCACCAGGGCTCCGGTCACACCGAAGCCCCAGCCGCACCGCCGCGTCAGCGGCGGGGCCGGGGCCCGGGGCCGGGCCCGCGAACGGGGGGCCTGTTGTTCGGGACTCTCGCGTCTCAGACGCCCGAGGAGGAGGGCACCGAGTCGGTCGCCTCCGTCCACAGGTCTTGCTCGGCGCGATCCGCCTGGATCTGGCGGTACACGAGAAGCCCGCCCAGAGCGGCCAATGCGATCAGGAACAGCTTCTTCACCGCGCTACCTCGTCCTTCCAGAGACATTCGGACTCTATGAAGCCCGATGATACACAGCACGAACGACACGGGAGCAGCCGCGAACCGGGCCCGCGGCACTAGGACCTAAGTCCCCGCCCCGGTCCATCCGACGCCCGATCCGTACGGGCCCGCCCGGCGCGCACGATGACGGTCATGACGACGACCGACGCCGCCGAGGCGACCGACGAGACCGATCAGACAGCCCAGACGGCCGGGACCCCCGCGACCGGCGCCGCCACCGGGCCGCCGGCCCGCCTCTGGCCGGTGCTGCTGGCCTCGTACATCGGGCAGTTCCTCGTCGTCCTCGACGTCTCCGTCGTCAACGTCGCCCTGCCCAGCATGCGCGACAGCCTCCACCTCAGCGGCAGCGCCCTGCAGTGGGTCGTCAACGGCTACGCCCTCACCTTCGCCGGCTTCCTGCTGCTCGGCGGCCGGCTCTCCGACCTCTTCGGCCACAAGCGGGTCTACCTCGCCGGCCTCACCCTCTTCGCCGCCGCCAGCCTCGCCGGCGGCCTGGCGCAGAGCGACGCCGTCCTCATCTCGGCCCGCGCCGCCCAGGGCATCGGCGCCGCGTTCCTCGCCCCCGTCACCCTCTCCCTGCTGACCCGGGCCCTCCCGGAGGGCGCCGCGCGCACCCGCGCCATCGCCGCCTGGACGGCGGTCGGCGCCGCGGGCGGCGCCACCGGCGGGCTCATCGGCGGCGTGCTCACCGACCTGGCGTCGTGGCGCTGGGTGCTGCTGATCAACGTGCCGGTCGGCGTCGCCGTCGGCGCCGTCGTGCTGCTCTGGCTGCGCGACAGCCACCGCGACGCCGAGCGCCCCGCCCTCGACCTGCCCGGCGCCGTCCTCGTCACCGGCGGCGTCGGCGCGGTGGCGTACGGCATCACCGAGACCGAGTCCGCCGGCTGGTCCTCCGGCTCCGCGCTGCTGCCGCTGCTGGCCGGGCTGGCGGCGCTGGCGGGCTTCGTCGCCGTGGAGGCGCGGACGGCGCAGCCGCTGATGCCGCTGCGGCTGTTCCGCATCCGCGCGGTCGCCGTCGGCAACGTCGTGACGCTCGTCAGCATGGTCGGCGCTTTCGCGATGTGGTACTTCCTCACCCTCTACATGCAGACCGTCCTCGACTACAGCGCCATCCGCACCGGCCTGGCCTTCCTCCCGCACACCGCCGCGCTGATCCTCGCCTCCCAGTTCGCGCCCCGGCTCACGGCCCGCTTCGGCAGCCGCACGATGACGGTGGCGGGCGGGCTCCTCACGGCCGGCGGCTTCCTGTGGCAGGCGGCGGTGCTGGACGCGGACGGCACGTTCGTCTCGGCGATCCTCGGCCCGGCGCTGCCGATGGCGGCGGGCATCGCGATCCTGATGGCGCTGCTGACCGACGTCTCCACCTCGGGCGTCGGGGAGCGGGACGCCGGCGGCGTCTCCGGCCTGGTCAACACCTCCCGCCAGATCGGCGCGGTGCTAGGCCTGGCGGTCCTCGGCACGATCGCCGCCTCCGCCGCCGAGCACGGCACCCCCGAGGACGGCTACGCCCGCGCCTTCCTGGCCGGCGGCCTCATCACCGCCGCCGCGATGCTGCTGGTCCCGTTCCTCCCCCGGCCGGGCCGCGGCGCCTGAAGAGCGCGTGTCCGTCTGAAACATCCGTCCGAAAAACATCCGTCCGGAAAACGTCCGCCGGAAAACCCGAAGGGCGCCCCCTCTCGACGAGGAGGCGCCCTTCGACGTTTCCGGTGCGGCTACCAGGACTTGAACCTGGGGCCTCATCCTTATCAGGGATGCGCTCTAACCGACTGAGCTATAGCCGCGCGCTGCACAGAGATTACCCCACCGCCGAGCCCCGGCCCAAATCGATAGCCGGAGCCCTCCGGCCGGTGCGGACGGCGCTACTCGTCCTCCGCCAGCGTGACCTCGATGCCGCCGACGAAGCCCGCGGAGAGGTTGTAGATGAACGCGCCAAGCGTCGCCAGCGCCGTGGCGAGGACCACGTCGATCAGCGCCACCACGGCCGTGAAGCCGACCACCCGGGGCAGCGAGAGGAACGACTCCAGGTCGAAGCCCTCCGAGTCGTCGGAGCCGGTGGCCTCGCTGATCGTGCCGCCGACCGTGCTGAAGACGCCCATCGCGTCCAGCACCATCCACAGCACCGTCACCGCCACGATCGTGCAGATGCCCAGCGCGATGGAGAGCAGGAAGCTGACCTTCATCACCGACCACGGGTCGGCCTTGGCGATCCGCAGCCGCGCTTTGCGGGTGCGCGGCACCGTGCTGGCGCCGGTGCGCGACCGGCGTACGCCCGCGGCGGTCTGCTGCGCCTGCGCCTGCGCCTGCCCCTGCACCGCGGGCCCTGCGCCCTGCCCGTACGGCTGCTGGGCCCCGTGCACCGCCGAGTGCGGCCCGGCGCCGCCCTCGGCGGCCATGCCGGCGGGCGGGGTGTACGCCTGCGGCGGGTGGTGGGGCGTCGGCGGGGCGGTGGGGGCCGCGGTCGGCGGCGGCATCGGGCCCTCGGGGGCGCCGTCGTACGTGTACGCGTGCGCCTGCGGGTCCGCCTCGGAGGCGGCGCGTCTGCGCCCGCGCCGGCCGCCGTGCCCGCCCGTGCCGTCCGGACCGGGTGGGGGGTCCGGCTGCGCGTACCCCTCGGCCCCCGCCGGACCGGCACCGGCGCCCGTGGCTCCACTCACGACCTACTCCTCGCCTTCACCGTCCGCGGCGGGGCCCGCGGCCCCGGCGTCCGTGCTCCCGGCCTCGTCCGCGGCGACGGCGGCGGCGGCCTCCTCGACCTCCTCCGCCTCCCGGCCGGCTTCGGCGTTCCGCGCGATGCCGACCACGGCGTCCCGCTTCCCCAGGTTGATCAGCTGGACGCCCATGGTGTCACGGCCCGTCTCCCTGACCTCGTCGACCCGCGTACGGATCACGCCACCGCCGAGCGTGATGGCGAGGATCTCGTCCGACTCCTCCACCACCAGTGCGCCCACCAGCGAGCCCCGGTCCTCCACCAGCTTCGCCGCCTTGATGCCGAGCCCACCTCGTCCCTGAACGCGGTAGTCGTCCACGTTCGTACGCTTCGCGTACCCGCCGTCGGTGGCGGTGAACACGAACGTACCGGGCCGCACGACATTCATCGAGAGGAGTTCGTCGCCCTCCCGGAAGGCCATGCCCTTCACGCCGGAGGTGGCGCGGCCCATCGGGCGCAGCGCATCGTCCGTTGCGGTGAACCGGATCGACTGCGCCTTCCTGCTGACGAGCAGCAGGTCGTCCGCCGGCGAGACCAGCTCGGCGCCGATCACCTCGTCCGGCGAGCCGTCCGGCATCTCCCGCAGGTTGATCGCGATCACGCCGCCCTGGCGGGGCGAGTCGTAGTCCTTGAGCACCGTCTTCTTCACCAGCCCGGCCTTGGTGGCCAGCACCAGGTACGGCGCGGCCGCGTAGTCCCGGATGGCCAGGATCTCCGCGATGTGCTCGTCCGGCTGGAACGCCAGCAGGTTCGCGACGTGCTGGCCCTTGGCGTCGCGGCCGGCGTCCGGCAGCTCGTACGCCTTGGCGCGGTACACCCGGCCCTTGTTCGTGAAGAACAGCAGCCAGTGGTGGGTCGTGGAGACGAAGAAGTGGTCGACGATGTCGTCCTCGCGCAGCCGCGTCCCGCGTACGCCCTTGCCGCCGCGCTTCTGCGCGCGGTAGTCGGTGCTCTTGGTCCGCTTCACGTAGCCGCCGCGGGTGATCGTGACGACGATGTCCTCCTCGGCGATCAGGTCCTCGATGGACACGTCGCCGTCGAAGGGCACGAGCTGCGTACGCCGGTCGTCGCCGAACTTCGCGACGAGCGCGGCCAGCTCCTCGCTGATGATCTGCCGCTGCCGGGCGGGGGAGGCGAGGATCGCGTTGTAGTCGTCGATCTTGGCCTGCAGATCGTCGTGCTCCGCGGTGATCTTCTGCCGCTCCAGCGCGGCCAGCCGGCGCAGCTGCATCTCCAGGATCGCGTTCGCCTGGATCTCGTCGATCTGCAGCAGGTCCCTCAGGCCCGTACGCGCCACGTCCACCGTCTGCGAGGCCCGGATCAGCGCGATGACCTCGTCGATCGCGTCCAGAGCCTTCAGCAGGCCGCGCAGGATGTGCGCCCGCTCCTCGGCCTTGCGCAGCCGGAAGGTGGTGCGGCGGACGATGACGTCGATCTGGTGGTCCACCCACTGCCGGATGAACGCGTCCAGCGACAGCGTGCGCGGCACGCCGTCGACGAGCGCCAGCATGTTGGCGCCGAAGTTCGTCTGCAGGTCGGTGTGCTTGTAGAGGTTGTTCAGCACGACCTTCGCGACGGCGTCCCGGCGCAGCACGATGACCAGCCGCTGGCCCGTACGCGACGAGGTCTCGTCGCGGACGTCGGCGATGCCCGTCAGCCGGCCGTCCTTCACGCCGTCGGCGATCTTCTGCGCGAGGTTGTCCGGGTTGACCTGGTACGGCAGCTCGGTGACCACCAGGCACTGCCGGTCCTGGATCTCCTCCACCTCGACCACCGCGCGCATCGGGATCGAGCCGCGGCCGGTGCGGTACGCCTCCTCGATGCCCTTGCGGCCGACGACCAGCGCGCCGCTGGGGAAGTCGGGGCCCTTGATGTGCGCCAGGAGCGCTTCCAGCAGCTCGTCGTTCGACGCCCCGGGGTGCTCCAGGTACCACTGCACCCCCTCGGCGACCTCCCGCAGGTTGTGCGGCGGGATGTTCGTCGCCATGCCGACCGCGATCCCCGCCGAGCCGTTGATCAGCAGGTTCGGGAAGCGGGCGGGCAGGACGGTGGGCTCCTGGGAGCGGCCGTCGTAGTTGTCCCCGAAGTCGACGGTCTCCTCGTCGATGTCGCGGAGCATCTCCATCGCCAGCGGCGCCATCCGGCACTCGGTGTACCGCATGGCCGCGGCCGGGTCGTTGCCCGGGGAGCCGAAGTTGCCGTTGCCGTCGACCAGCGGCATGCGCATCGACCACGGCTGCGCCAGGCGCACCAGCGCGTCGTAGATCGCCGAGTCGCCGTGGGGGTGGTAGTTGCCCATCACGTCGCCGACGACGCGCGCGCACTTGAAGTAGCCGCGCTCCGGGCGGTAGCCGCCCTCGTACATCGAGTACAGCACGCGGCGGTGCACCGGCTTCAGGCCGTCGCGGATGTCCGGCAGCGCACGCGAGACGATGACGCTCATCGCGTAGTCGAGATAGCTGCGCTGCATCTCCGTTTCGAGCGAGACGGCGTCCACGCGCAGCACGCTGCCGCCGTCTTCGCCCTCGCCGTCCGGCTGGGGGTCGGGAGTCTGGGGAGTGAGCTCGTCGGCCATTGCGGGTCTTTTCTACCTTTTCGTAGAGGTCTCGAAGAGCGGTCGCGCCCCGGGCGGGGAGCCCCGGGGACCCGGGCGGGGGCGCCCGGGCTCCGGCCGGCTCAGATGTCGAGGAAGCGGACGTCCTTGGCGTTGCGCTGGATGAACGAACGGCGCGCCTCGACGTCCTCGCCCATCAGGACCGAGAACAGGTCGTCGGCCGCCGCGGCGTCGTCGAGCGTCACCTGGCGCAGCACGCGGTGCGCCTGGTCCATGGTGGTGACCCGCAGCTCCTCCGCGTTCATCTCGCCCAGGCCCTTGAAGCGCTGGATGGAGTCGTCCCGCATCCGCCTGCCCTGCGCGCGGCCCAGTTCGAGCAGTTGGTCCCGCTCGCGGTCGGAGTAGGCGTACTCGAACTCGTCCCGGGTCCACTTGATCTTGTACAGCGGGGGCTGGGCCAGGAACACGTGCCCGCCCTCGATCAGCGGGCGCATGAAGCGGAACAGCAGCGTCAGCAGCAGCGTCTGGATATGCTGGCCGTCGACGTCCGCGTCGGCCATCAGCACGATCTTGTGGTAGCGCAGCTTGTCGAGGTCGAAGTCCTCGTGGATGCCGGTGCCGAACGCCGAGATCAGCGCCTGCACCTCCTGGTTCTGCAGCACCCGGTCGATGCGCGCCTTCTCCACGTTCAGGATCTTGCCGCGGATCGGGAGGATCGCCTGGTACCGCGGGTTGCGACCGGACTTCGCCGAGCCGCCGGCGGAGTCGCCCTCGACGATGAAGATCTCGCACTTGGACGGGTCGTTCGACTGGCAGTCGCTCAGCTTGCCCGGCAGCGACGCCGTCTCCAGCAGCCCCTTGCGCCGCGTCAGGTCGCGGGCCTTGCGGGCCGCCACCCGGGCCGTCGCCGCCTGGATGGACTTGCGGACGATGTCCGCCGCCTCGTTGGGGTTGCGGTCCAGCCAGTCCGTCAGGTGCTCGTGCGTGACCTTCTGCACGAAGGTCTTCGCCTCCGTGTTGCCCAGCTTGGTCTTCGTCTGGCCCTCGAACTGCGGCTCGCCCAGCTTGACCGAGATGATCGCGGTCAGGCCCTCGCGGATGTCCTCGCCGGTGAGGTTGTCGTCCTTCTCGCGGAGCAGCTTCCGCTCGCGCGCGTACCGGTTCACCAGGCCCGTGAGCGCCGCCCGGAAGCCCTCCTCGTGGGTGCCGCCCTCGTGCGTGTGGATCGTGTTCGCGAACGAGTACACGCCCTCGCTGTACTGCGTGTTCCACTGCATCGCGATCTCCAGGGAGATCTTGCGGTCGGTGTCCTCGGTCTCGAAGTCGATCACCGACGGGTGCACCGGCTCGCCCTTGCGCGAGTTCAGGTGGCGGACGAAGTCCGAGATGCCGCCCTCGTAGTGGTACGTGACGCTGCGCGCCTTGTCCTCGTCCGCGTCGCCCGCGGTGTCCGCGCCGGAGGTCTGCTTGGCCGCCGCCCGCTCGTCGGTCAGCGTGATCGACAGCCCCTTGTTGAGGAAGGCCATCTCCTGGAAGCGGCGCGACAGCGTCTCGAACGAGTAGTCCGTGGTCTCGAAGATGTCGCCGTCCGCCCAGAAGGTGACCGTGGTGCCGGTCTCCTCCGTGGCCTCGTTCCTCGCCAGCGGCTCGGTCGGGATGCCCAGCTTGTAGTCCTGCGTCCAGCGGTAGCCCTCGGTCTTGACCTCCACCGACAGCCGGGACGAGAGTGCGTTGACGACGGAGACGCCGACGCCGTGCAGCCCGCCGGAGACCGCGTACCCGCCGCCGCCGAACTTGCCGCCGGCGTGCAGGACCGTCAGCACGACCTCCACCGCCGGCTTGTTCTCCGACGGCACGATGCCCACCGGGATGCCGCGGCCGTTGTCGACGACGCGCACGCCGCCGTCGGCGAGCAGCGTCACCTCGATCGCGTCCGCGTGGCCCGCCATCGCCTCGTCCACCGAGTTGTCCACGACCTCCTGCACCAGGTGGTGCAGACCGCGCTCACCGGTCGAGCCGATGTACATGCCGGGGCGCTTGCGTACGGCGTCGAGGCCCTCCAGGACCGTGATCGCACTCGCGTCGTACGCCGCGTCCTCGACGGCCTCCGCCTCCGCGCGGGCGCGGGCCCGTTCGGCGGCCGCAGCGGCCGCCTCCGCGGCGCCGTCGGCGCCTGGAGGCACGTTCTCGCTGGCAGGGATGTTGTCGTTGGAGTTGCCGGAATCGGCCACGAAGCGCCCTTTCTGGCACAGCACGGGCCACTCTCCTGGCTGAGCGGGAGCGGCCGCGTCGTTGTTGGTCAGCGTGTTCCGCAAGTGGGCGGGTTGCTCTCAGTCTACCGGTAGCGCACGACAGAATGGCGGTTTGCCGGTGCCTGAACCCGCATGTGGCGCCCTGAACATCCGCCCGCCGAGGGGGACTGCACACACCGGGGCCTGCGGAGCCTCTGAGCGCCACTCAGCGCTTCGGCGCGTCAACCATGAGCTACTGTGACCGACCTCACTCCATCACAGGTTTACGCGGGGGTTCATCAGAACGTACGTGCCCACCCGTACGTGTCCCGCGGGGCCTACCCGTACGTGTCCCCGGGGCCCCGGCTGCCGGGCGCACGCAGCGGCCCGAAGCGCCGTCCGCCGCCGCCCGGACCCACCACCTTGATCAGCTTCACGGTGCCCTGGCCCAGCTCCTCGTTCAGCCGCGCCACCAGCTGCGGCGCCAGCAGCCGCAGCTGCGTCGCCCACGCCGTCGAGTCGCACGCGACCACCAGCACCCGCTCCTGCTCGTCGTACCGCTCGGGCGCGCAGTGCTGCGCCACCTCCGGCCCGACGAGCTGCGGCCACCGGCCCATCACGCCGCCCACCGCCGCCGGCGCCTCCCAGCCGCGCTCGGTGATCAGCCGGCTCACCGCGGCGCCCAGCGGCAGCGGGTCGCGGCCGTCGGCGCGGGCGCCCGAACGCA
>NZ_BAAAPF010000255.1:0-10251 GCF_039531005.1 Streptomyces synnematoformans | reverse complement strand
CGGGCCGGCGCTGCCGGGTCCGCCGCTCAGGCCGCGGTGGTCACGTCGTCGGCGGTGGGCGGCCGGGAGGGCGCGATGATCCGCCCGTCGGGAAGCAGCTCGCCGGTGTCCTCGAACAGCAGAACGCCGTTGCAGAGCAGGCTCCAGCCCTGCTCCGGGTGGTGCGCCACCGGGCGCGCCGCCTCCCGGTCGGTGGACTGGGCGGTCGGGCAGGGTGGCTGGTGCTGGCACATGGCTGGGTTCTCTCGCTGGTTCCTGGTCTCGGTCCTGCGGTCTGCAGATGTCATCGCCGCCCCCGTGTCGACTCGTTCCGCAACCAGTGTTCCCCCGCGAGCGTCAATCCGCAGGGATTTACCGGCAGGTGGTCTCCGGGGCAGAAGACGCATCACCCTCGCGGGCGGTTGCTCGGTGCCGGACCATCCTTTCGGGCGGTGCGCCCGGGGGAGTGGACCAGTCCACAGCGGTGATCAGACCGTGACCTCGCCGTGATCAGGCGGAGGAGCCCAGTAGCCGCGCCGCCGCGAGCCGGTCGCGCAGCGCGGGCAGCAGGTCGCCGGCGCGGTGCGCGCGGTGCGCGCTGATGCCGGGCGCCGCGGGCACCAGCGGCACCAGCAGGTCCGCCGGGTCGACCGCGCCCGACTCGGGTGCGGCGCCGGGGTCGGTGCGCAGCCAGAGCGTGACCATGTACAGCTCGGGCACGGACAGCAGCCGCGGCTGCACGCGGGCGGTCAGCGACTCGGCCTGGCGCAGGGCGCGTTGGGTGGAGGCGACGTACGGCCCCTCGGAGAAGTGCGAGAACGCCCAGCCGTCGGGGGTGATCCGCGCCTCCGCGGCGGCGACGACGCGGCCCTCGGCGGCGAGGTGGAACCGCCAGCCGGTGAGGGCCGCGTGCGGCGGGCCGTCCCCGGCTCCGACGCCGTCCAGGACGTGGACGGGCAGCGGGTCCGTGGCGCCCGCCGGGCCGGTCGCCAACGCGGGTGCGAGCGTACGGGTCCCGCGCACCGCCGTCGGGGACTTCAGCGCGGCGTGGACGCTGCGCAGAGCCGGAGAGGGGGGCGTAAGGACGCTGAGCGGCATAAGGGGTCGCCTACCTTCGACAGACGTGGAGCAGAGCGGGGAGCGAGATGCGGACGGCGCTGTCTGCTAGCGGGGTCAGAGGGGACCGCATCCGTGTGAGGGCGCCAACTCTCTGCCTCGTCCGCGAATTTTATACGACAACCGGTGGCGGCCCTTCCGTCTTGCCGCTCCGGTGAAATTGGCAAGGGGATTCTCGGTCGGCTATTCTCTGGCCTTTTCCGGAAGGTCGGCGGGAAATACCTGACGGACCCGGCGGCCGCCGTCGTGCGGGGTCGGCCGGATCTCGCCGGTGTCGGCGGCCCACCGGCGAGCGGCGCGGCGCGTGCCCGGCGGTGCGCGGTTCGGAACGACTCCGTACGGCGCGGGGCGCTCAGCGTAGCCGACCCGCGGCGGTCGCGGGCATTAGGGATCGGCACGCCTGGGCATCATCCCGGGCAGCCGAGCCGAGGAGGAACCTCGATGGGCGAGAAGGCCGTGGCCGGCGGGTTCGACCTGTCCGACCGGCACCGCTATCGGCAGCGGCTCCGCGAGTGCCTCGCGGGGCTGGAGCGACTGCTGGAGGAGAAGAGATTCGACCGCCCGCAGAATCTGATGGGGCTGGAGATAGAGCTGAATCTCGTGGGCGGGGACGGCATGCCGCGCATGATGAACTCGGAGGTGCTGGAGCGCATTGCGAGCCCCGATTTCCAGACCGAACTGGCCCAGTTCAACCTGGAGGTCAACATCGCGCCCCACCGGCTCGCCGACCGGGTGCTCGACCAACTCGCCGAAGAGCTGCGTACCGGGCTGTGGTACGCCGACCGGCAGGCGCGCGAGGTGGACGCCGGGATCGTGATGATCGGCATCCTGCCGACGCTGACCGCCGCGGACCTGGTCTCCGCCAACCTCTCCGAGGTGGACCGCTACCACCTGCTGAACCAGCAGATACTCGCCGCGCGCGGCGAGGCGATCCGGCTCGACATGCGCGGGGTGGAGGAACTGACGTACACCACCGGCTCCATCGCCCCCGAGGCCGCCTGCACGTCCGTGCAGCTGCACCTGCAGGTCACCCCCGGGCGGTTCGCGGACGTCTGGAACGCCTCGCAGGCGGCGGCGGCCGTGCAGGTCGCGCTCGGCGCCAACGCCCCCTTCGTCTTCGGCCGCGAACTGCTGCGGGAGTCGCGGCCGGAGCTGTTCCTGCAGGCCACCGACACCCGGCCGCCGGAGCTGCGCGCGCAGGGCGTGCGCCCGCGCGCGTGGTTCGGCGAGCGCTGGGTCACCGAGCCGCTGGAGCTGTTCGAGGAGAACATCCGCTACTTCCCCGCGCTGCTGCCGCTGTGCTCGGACCAGGAGCCGCTGCAGGTGCTGGACGCGGGCGGGGTGCCGGAGCTGTCCGAGCTGGTGCTGCACAACGGCACCGTCTACCGCTGGAACCGGCCCGTGTACGACGTCGCCGGCGGCGTGCCGCACCTGCGGGTGGAGAACCGGGTGCTGCCCGCCGGGCCGACCGTCACCGACGTCGTCGCCAACGCGGCCTTCTACTACGGGCTGGTGCGCTCCCTCGCCGACGAACAGCGCCCGGTGTGGGGCCGGCTGCCCTTCGACGGGGCGGCGGCCAACTTCGCGGCGGCCTGCCGGGACGGCATCGACGCCACGCTGGTGTGGCCGGGCCGGCGGCGGCTCGGCGGCGTGGCGCGGGTGCCGGCGGCCCGGCTCGTACGGGACGAGCTGCTGCCCATGGCCGCCGCCGGGCTGGACGCCTGGGGCGTCGACCCCGCAGACCGGGACCGCTACCTCGGCGTCATCGAGGGGCGCTGCCGGCGGCGGGTCAACGGCGCGTCGTGGCAGTCGGCGGCCTACCACCGGGCACTGGACCGCGGGCTGGACCGGGGCGCGGCGCTGGCGGAGATGACGCGGCGGTACGTGGAGCTGACCCGCACCGAGGAGCCGGTGCACAGCTGGCCGGTGGACTGACGGGCGCGGCGGGCACGGCGGGCGTGGGGCCGCCCGGGGCGTACGGGAGCGCCGTCGCGGCTCAGGACAGCGCCGCCTTGGCGCCGGCGTCCGTCACCGCCCGCAGCAGCACCGCGTGGATCTCCTTCGGGTCGGTCACCCGGTACGACTCGCCTCCGACGGCCTTCGCGATCCGGTCGCACGCCTTGACGTCCGCGTCCGGCCCGATGCCGATGACGATCAGGCCCACCGGGCGCTCCGGGTCGGCCGTCTCGCGCAGCCGCGCGGCCAGGTCCCCGGCGGAGATGCTGCCCGGGTCCTCGTTGGCGCCGTCGGTGAGCAGCACCACCGCGTTGAAGCGGCCGGCCGCGTACTCCTTGACCTGCCGCGCGTACGCCGCGAGCGCCGTGTCGTACAGCCCCGTCGCGCCGTCCGCGACCGGTTCGAGGCCGCCGAAGGCGCCCGCGAGGCGCTCGCGGTGGCTGGTGCCGTCGGGGGTGCGCTGGGCCAGCCGGGTGGTGCCGGCGACCTCCTCGTAGTCCTGCTCGCCCGCCAGGTGGGTGGAGAACCGCCACAGCCCGATCTCGTCCTCGCCGGTGAACTGGGAAAGGGCCTGGATCAGGGCGTTCTTCGTGACGTCCATGCGCGTCTGCCCCGGCTCGCCCGGCACCGGCTCGCCCATCGACCCGGAGACGTCGACCACGGTCGTCAGCCGGGCGCTCTGCACCGTGACGGTCCACATGCCGAGGACCGCGGCCACCTCCTCGGGGGCCGGCGGTGCGGCCGGCGGCGCGTCGAAGGGCTGCGGGCCGGCGCCGCCGGCCGCCGCCGCCAGCTCCCCGCCGGCGCCGCCCTCGGCGGTCCGGAAGCCCTGGCGGCGCAGCAGGGCGACCGCCGTGTCGTCGGTCAGCAGCCGCTGGAAGCGGCTGGCGGCGCGCACCCGGTCCATCGCCATGGCGTCGTTGTTGACGATGGTGTACGGGTAGTCGAGCGCGACCGTGCCGCCCTCGGGGTAGAACATGTCCAGCCGGCCGCCGGTGATCGCCCCGGCGTTGTGGCGGAAGGCGGCCTGTTCGGAGAGGAACAGCGCGTCGTTGTCCCGCGGGTCGTCCAGACCGGAGTCCGGAAGCGAGGCCAGCACCGCCGCGTCGCCGGGCTCGACCCGCTCGGCGAGCAGCTTGGCGGTGGCGGCCGTACGGGTGTCCGCGTGCTTGCCGCCGGCGCGGTGGACCGCCGTCAGCGCGAGCGCGCCGGTGGCGCTGACGGCCGGGTCGGCGGTGCCGAGGCGCAGGCCGGCCCCGTCGCCCATCGCGGCGTCCGTCAGCTCGGCCCAGCCGTACGTCCGGTCGGGCCAGCCGAGCCTGCGGGCGCCCTCGGGGAGGGCGGCCATGCCGACGGGCGAGGTGGCCAGCCGGGTGACCTCGTCGACGGTCGCGCCGTCGCCGGCGGTCACCAGGCCCGTCCAGATGCTGGAGTCGGGGATCCACACCTGGAAGTCCGGCCGCGCGCCCGCGTCGCGCAGCGACCGGGCGACCTCGGCGGCGGGGCGCGCGGTCACCTCGACGTTCAGGCAGCGGCCGTCGGTCTTCAGCTCCGCCCTGCGGGCGCGCTCCGCCGTCTTGCGGACGGCGGGGGCGATGTCGGGCGCGGCGACGACGCCGAGTTCGAGGTCCGGCCCCGCGCAGGGCTCGTCCGCCGACAGCATCCCGGTCTGCACGGCGACCAGCGTGCCCGCGCCGATCACCAGGACGAGGGCGGTCGCCACGACCACCGCGCGGCCCCGTACGCTGCGCCGGGGCGCGGCGCCGTCCGTTCCGTACGCATCGGGCAAGCTGTGTCGTCCCATAGTCGTCCCCCCGGACAGCCGCATATTGGTCACATGTTTTTCCGGTGACCCTAGCGAGACGGTGGGTCCTGTGGGGAGGGGTTGACCAATTGGAGGAGCGAGTGCAGGACCAGTCCCGCCGGCTGCTGCGCAGCGAAACGCTGCTGGTACTGGCGCTGTCCCTGGGAGCGAGCGCGGTCTCGGCCCTGATCAGCTTCACCGGCTCGGTCACCCGGCCGGGCGGGCTGAAGGAGCAGTCGGCCAACCTCAACTCCTCCGCCGCGCCCGGCCGTCCGTGGCTGGATCTGGCATGGCAGATGTTCGGGATCACTACCGCGCTGGTGCCGGTGGCGCTCGTGGCGTACCTGCTGGTGCGCGAGCGCGCGGGCGGGCTGGGCGCGGTGGGGTTCGACCACCGGCGGCCGGCGTTCGACCTGGGCTGGGGCGCGGCCGTGGCCGCGGTGGTCGGGGGGACGGGGCTAGCGTTCTACCTGGGCGCGCGGGCCGCGGGGTTCAACCTGACCGTCGTGCCGGAGTCGCTGCCCGACGTGTGGTGGAAGATCCCGGTGCTGATCCTCTCCGCGGTGCAGAACTCGGTGGTGGAGGAGGTCATCGTCGTCGGCTACCTGCTGCGCCGGCTGGACCAGCTGGGCTGGACCCCGGCGGCGGCGCTGGCGGGCAGTTCGCTGCTGCGCGGGACGTACCACCTCTACCAGGGGATCGGCGGCTTCGTCGGCAACGCGGTGATGGGCGTGGTGTTCGTCCTGCTGTACCGGCGGTGGGGGCGGGTGGGGCCGCTGGTGGCGGCGCACGCCTTCATCGACATCGTCGCCTTCGTGGGCTACGCGCTGTTCGCGGGGAAGGTGGGCTGGCTCCCTACGGAATGAGGAATTCCGGCACCGTCCGCGCCTTCGGCGGCGCGGCCTCCCTGGTCCACGGTATTGACGGTGGTCTGACAATAGATAAAGTCTAGACCAATGCCCCCCATGCAGGGAGAGACAAGATGCGCAGTCTCACAAAGCGTGCAGCGGTCGTTGCGGCGACCGTGACCCCGTTGGTCGTCCTCGCCCTCCCCGCCCCGCAGGCCGGTGCGCACGGCTGGATCACCTCGCCGCCCAGCCGGCAGCAGCAGTGTGCGCAGGGCACCGTCTCGTGCGGTCAGATCAAGTGGGAGCCGCAGAGCGTCGAGGGGCCCAAGGGCCTCAAGAGCTGCCACGGCGGCAACGGCCGGTTCGCGGAACTCAACGACGACAGCAAGGGCTGGCGGGTCACGCCGGTCAGCCGGACGCAGTCGTTCACCTGGCAGATCACCGCCAACCACCGCACGAGCACGTGGCAGTACTTCGTCGGCGGCCAGAAGGTCGCGGAGTTCAACGACGGCGGGGCCCAGCCGCCCGACTCGTTCAGCCACACCGTGAACTTCGGCAACATCACGGGCCGCCAGAAGGTCCTGGCCGTGTGGAACGTGTACGACACGGCAAACGCCTTCTACGCCTGCATCGACGTCGACATCCGGTGACGGCGCGGCGGTCGTAACGGCAGCGCGAGCCCTCGGAGAGCCAGCGGCTCTCCGGGGGCTTCTCCGTGTCCGGGTCCGGAACGGCCGGTGCTTGCCTTACGACTATCACCGATATATCGTTGACGTGTCGCAATCGATCGCAGAAGAGATCAAGAAGAGGTGATGACCATGCGATCCCACGGACACGGACACGGATACGGCCCGCGTGACGGGCGGCGCTCGGCCTTCGGCGGGTTCGGCCCGCCGTTCGGGCCTCCCTTCGGCCGGGGCCGCGGCGGCCCGCGGGGCCGCGCACGCCGCGGCGACGTGCGGGCGTCGATCCTGGCGCTGCTGAAGGACCGCCCCATGCACGGGTACGAGATGATCCAGGAGATCTCCGAGCGCAGCGGCGGCGCCTGGAAGCCGAGCCCCGGCTCGGTCTACCCCACGCTGCAGCTGCTGGAGGACGAGGGCCTGATCGCCAGCGCCTCCGAGGGCGGCAAGAAGCTGTTCTCGCTCACCGCCGCCGGCCGCGAGGAGGCGGAGTCGGGACCCGAGGCGCCCTGGGAGGACGCCGGGCGCGGCGTCGACTGGGAGGCGCTGCAGGAGGTCCGGCAGTCGGGCTTCGCGCTCGCCGAGGCCTTCCGGCAGGTGTACACCACCGGCACCGCCGAGCAGCGCCAGGAGGCGCTGGCCGTGGTCAACGAGGCCCGCAAGAAGCTGTACCTCATCCTCGCCGAGGAGAGCTGAGCCCCGGTGCCCGGCTCGGCCGGCCGGGCACCGCGGCGCAGCCGCGCACACGTCAGCGCGCCGGGCCGGTGCCCTTCGCCAGGGGCAGGGCGTCGATGCGGCCGGCGTTGCAGACCTCGCCCAGCCGCCATGCGGCGTCCGTGTGGTGGTACGTGTCGGGCGGGATGACCTCCAGCGCCGCCGGCTTCGGCCGGCAGGCCCCGCTTCCGTCGTCCGAGTCGCCGGCCACCACCGTCCAGTGCAGCCTGCTCCACGCCGCCGCCCCGGGTGCGAGCGTCAGCATGGACGGGGTGCGGCTGCGGTCCCGTACCACTTCGGTCGGGATGTTCGCCCCGTCCTCCCCGACCAGTTGCAGGCCGGTCCAGCCGCGGGTGCGGCATGCGGAGTCCGAGTCGTTGGTGAGGACGAGCGCCGCGTAGCGGTTGCCCGCCGCGGGGTTGAGCGGGCGTACGGAGGCCGACAGGTCGCCCGTACGGCACCAGGAGGCCGCCGCGGAACCGCCGGCGGCCGCCTTCGGCTCCGCCTTGGACTCCGCCGTGGGCTTCGCCCCGAGCGGTTCCGCGGCGGCGCCGTCGTCCGCCGCGTCGTCCCCGGCGCCCTCGGCCGGCTGCGCCGGTGCCCCGTCCTCCTTCTTCGCGGGGGCGTTCCGCTCCGCCCGGTCCCCGTTCCGCGTGCTCTCGTCGCCGCCGGCGCCTTCGGCCCGCCGGGGTTCGGCGTTGCCCGCGGGGTCGGTGGTCGCGCCGTCGGAGTCGGTGCCGCAGCCCGCGGCCAGCAGCCCGGCCGCGGCGAGGGCGGCGAGGGCGATGCGGGTGCGGGCGCGGCTGGGCTGTCGTGTCATGTGTTCCCCCTGGCTGCTCGAAGTGACCAGATCGTGGGGTGTCGGTCGTTGGACCCGAGCGGGGAGCGATCGGTTCCACCGGGATGGGTTCCCCCGGGACGAGGGGAGGATGCGGGTGTGCGCCCGTGCGCCTGGTGTCAGCAGCAATGAGTAATGACACTCATGTACGGCGCTGACATAATCACCCGCATGCAGCAGTCATTCGACAGGCGCGCAGGGCTCGGGTTCGCGCTGGCCTCCGCGCTCGCGTTCGGCGGCTCCGGGGTGGCGGCGAAGCCGCTCATCGAGCAGGGCATGGATTCGCTGCACGTGGTGTGGCTGCGTATCGCCGGGGCCGCGCTGGTGCTGCTGCCGCTCGCCTGGCGGCACCGCGCCCTGGCACGGCAGCGGCCGGCGCTGCTCGCCGGCTTCGGCGTGCTCGCGGTCGCCGGCGTGCAGGCGTTCTACTTCGCGGCCATCGCCCGCATCCCGGTCGGCGTGGGGCTGCTCATCGAGTTCTTCGGGCCGGCGCTGGTGCTCGGCTGGGTGCGGTTCGTCCAGCGCCGGCCGGTCACCCGGCAGGCGGCCGTCGGCGTGCTGTTCGCGGTCACCGGGCTGGCCTGCGTGGTCGAGGTCTGGGCGGGGCTGGGCTTCGACCCGCTCGGGCTGCTCCTCGCCTTCGGCGCGGCGTGCTGCCAGTGCGCCTACTTCGTCCTCGCCGGGCACGGCACCGACTCCGGGGACGGCCCGGCGCCGCACCCGCTGGGCGTCATCGCGTACGGGCTGATCGTCGGCGCCGTCGTGCTCACGGCCGTCTCCCGGCCCTGGAACCTGCGGTGGTCGCTGCTCGGCGAGCGCGCCGAACTCGCCGGCGGGCAGCTGCCGGCCTGGACGCTGATCGCCTGGATCATCCTGGTGACGACCGTGCTGGCGTATCTGTTCGGGGTCCTCGCGGTGCGCCGGCTCTCGCCGCCGGTGGCGGGCGTCGTCGCGTGCCTGGAGGCCGTGATCGCCACCGTGCTGGCGTGGGTGCTGCTGGCCGAACACCTGGGCGCGGCCCAGATCGTGGGCGGGGCGCTGGTGCTGATCGGCGCGTTCACCGCGCAGCTGGCGGTGCCGGCGTCCGCGCCGGGGGAGCGCGGCGAGCCGGTCGCCGGGAGCGTGCCGCGGCGGCGGGACGACGGCAGGAAGGTGTCCGGCACCCGCCGGTGACGGCCCGGCCGCCCTCGGCCGCCGCGGCCGGGGGCGGCCGGGGCGGCACCGGGTCAGCCCGCGGGCAGGTAGCCGGGGGTCTCGATGCCGGGCGCCAGGTCGTCGGCCGGCACGGGCGTGCCGTAGACGGGGGCGACCGGCACCACCCCCGTCCAGTACGGCAGCTGACGGTCCTCCGGCTCGTCATTGGGGCCGCCGGTGCGCAGCTTGACGGAGACCTCCTCGATGGCGAGCCGGAGCACGGCCGTCTGGGCCAGCTCCTTGGCGTTCGCGCGCCGGGAGTCGCCGGACCGGCCGGGGACGATGTGGTCGACGATCGCGTCCAGCGCCGCCGTCCGCTCGTCGTGGTCGGCCACGGCGTACGCGTCGCCGTGCACGACCGCGGAGCGGTAGTTGAGCGAGTGGTGGAACGCGGAGCGGGCCAGCACCAGCCCGTCCACGTGCGTGACGGTCAGGCACACCGGCAGCCCGGCGCTCCCGGCGCGCCCGGCGGTGCGCAGCGGGCGGGACCCGGTGGAGCCGTGCACGTACAGCTGCTCGCCGACGCGCGCGTAGAGCGTGGGCAGCACGACGGGGCGGCCGTCGCGGAGGAAACCGAGGTGGCAGACGTAGCCGGCGTCGAGCACGGAGTGCACCGCAGCGCGGTCGTACGACGCCCGCTCACGGGAGCGCGTGGGCACGGTGCGGTCGGTGGCCGGGTAGGCGGCGGGGGTCGTGGACACGGGCGGCTCCCTCGGTGCTCGGCGGCGCGTGCGGGCGGCACACGGCGCGGGCTTGCGCTTCTCTTTGTACTAGTGCAATATCTTCTTTGTGCTAGGAGAGTATCGGATCGAGGGCCGGGGCGCAGCAGAGATCTCCGCCAGCATCGAGAGCGGCATCGGCGCCGGTGCGCTGCGGCCCGGCGATCCGCTGCCGCCGCTGCGGACGCTGGCGGCGGAGCTGGACGTCAACCCGAACACGGTGGCCGCCGCGTACCGCATGCTGCGCGAGCGCGGCGTCGTCGAGACCGCAGGCCGGCGCGGCACCCGGGTGCGGGCCCGCCCCGCCACCGCCCCCCGCGAGCGGATCAGCGTCGCCGTGCCGCCCGGCGCCCTCGACCTGTCCACCGGCAACCCCGACCCCGCCCTGCTGCCGCGGGAG
>NZ_BAAAPF010000254.1:0-10330 GCF_039531005.1 Streptomyces synnematoformans | reverse complement strand
CCCTGCGGGTCCCGTACGGCCCGTCGACCCGGCCCCGGGGGTGGCGCCGGACCGCGCCGCCGCCGACGACGACGCGCCGGACCGCCCGGCCGCCGAGGACGCACCCGACCCGGCCGGCCCCGCGGAACCGGCGGCCGAGACCCCCGCGGCACCGGGCGGCACCGAGCACGTACGCGCCGAGGAGCCGCTGCCCGTACGGACCCGGAAGCCCCGCCCGGAACCGCGCCCGGAACCGCGCCCGGAGACCCGCCCCGAACCCGCCCCTGAACCGACCGAGGAGCTGCCTCTGCCTGTCCCCGCCACCCCCGAGACCGACACCGGCCCGCCGCCCGCGGCCGAGCCCGGGGCCGGCCGGCCCGCCGGGCTGCCCCAGCGCGTACCCGGCTCCAGCATGGCCGGCCAGCTGCGCGACGGCAGACGCCGGCCCGCCACCGCCATGGACCGACGTCCGCTCGACAGCATCGAGTCGGCGTTCACCCAGCTTCAGGAAGCCCTGACCGACCCGGAGGAAAACAGCGACTGATGAGCAGCCTCAGGCACGTGAAGAACGTCATCCCCGCGAGCCCGGAGGACGCGGCCGTCTTCGACAACCTCCGCGACAACCTGCAACTCGTGCCGGACCTCACCGGCTTCGTGCTGCTGGCGGACGACGGCCTGGCCCTCTGCGGCTACGGCCTGGACTGGACCCGCGACGACGTCCAGACCATCGCCGCCGCCTGCTCCGGGCTCGCCAGCCTCGCCGACGGGCTGTCGATGCCCGTCGACGGCGGCTCCGTCCTGCACCTGAACATCACCATGGAGCGCAGCCACCTGATCCTCACCGCCTGCGGCAACGGCAGCACCCTCGTCGTCTACACCTCGGGCCCCGAGTCCATCGGCCTCGCCATGCGCGAGACCGTCCGCGTCGCCCGCGCCTTCAAGCATCAGCTCGGCGTCGGGGACCGGGACCGCAGGGATCGCATCCGGTAATGAGCGCGCCACGGGGAACGCGCAGAACGCGGACTTTCGCGCTCACCGGATCGCGCACCGACCGGGCGCCCGGTGAGCAGTTCACGATGCACTCCACGGTCCGCGCCGCCGTACCGGCCGACGACGCGCGCAGCATCCCCGAGGAGTGGCAGACGATCCTGCGGCTGTGCGCCGGCCCCGGCATCGCCGTGGCCGAGCTGGCGGCCCGCATCGGGATGCGGCTCACCCCCACCGCCGTCCTCCTGGCCCAGCTGCTGGACCAGGGCCTCATCGAGCACAGACCCCCGATGAGCGATCCGGACGCCATGAACATCGACTTCCTCCGACGAATCAGGAGCGGCCTTGAGCGTGCCTGACAACGGGGTCCCGGACGCCGACCGGGACGCCTACCTCCCACCAGTCAAGATCCTTGTGGCCGGCGGGTTCGGGGTCGGCAAGACCACGGCGGTCGGTGCCGTCAGCGAGATCACGCCGCTGCGCACGGAGGAGCGGCTGAGCGCGGCCGGGGTGGGCGTGGACGACCTGTCCGGCATCGAGCAGAAGTCCGCCACCACCGTGGCCATGGACTTCGGCCGGATCACGCTCGACGTGGCGGTGCTGATGCTGTTCGGCACCCCCGGTCAGGAGCGGTTCTGGTTCATGTGGGACGACCTGCTGCGCGGAGCGCTCGGCGCCGTGGTGCTCGTCGACACCCGGCGGCTGGACCGGTCGTTCGCCGCCGTCGACTTCTTCGAGAGCCGCGACCTGCCGTTCGTCGTGGCCGCGAACTGCTTCTTCGGCGAGCAGGACTACGATCCGGAGGACATCCGCGACGCGCTCACGCTGAAGGAGCCCACCACCCCGATCGTCCTGTTCGACGCCCGCGAGCGCGAGTCGGTGCGCGGCGTGCTGCTCGCCCTGATGGACCATCTGATCGAGTCCGCCGAACCCGCCCACGCCCGGTGAACGCAGGAAGGCCCGGCCCGCCATGACGACCGTCCTCGCCATCGACCAGGGCACCTCCGGCACCAAGGCCCTCGTCGTCGACCCGGCCGCCGCCGGCGCCGGCGGCCGCGCCGACGGGGGCATCGTGGCCGTCGCCGAGGTGCCGGTGACCCCCGACCACCTGCCCGGCGGCGGCGTGGAGCAGGACCCCGCGCAGCTGCTGGCCTCCGTGCTGGACGCCGGGCGGCGGGCCGTGCGGGCCGCGGGCCGGCCGGTGGCCGCCGTGGCGCTCGCCAACCAGGGGGAGACGGTGCTCGCCTGGGACCGGACCACCGGCAAGCCGCTGTCGCGGGCCGTGAGCTGGCAGGACTCCAGGTCGCAGCGGCAGTGCGACGACCGCGCGGACGCCGCCGGGTGGGTCGCGCGGCGCACGGGGCTCGTGCTCGACCCGTACTTCTCCGCGCCGAAGATGGCCTGGCTGCGCGAGAACGGCGTCCGCGAGGGCGTCGTCACCACCACCGACACCTGGCTGCTGCACCACCTCACCGGCGCGTACGTCACCGACGCCGCCACCGCCAGCCGCTCCCTGCTGCTCGACCTCGACGCCGTCGACTGGGACCCCGAGCTGGTCGCCCTCTTCGGCCTCGACCCGGCGGCGCTGCCGCGCATCGTGGCCTGCGACGAGGTGGTCGGCACCACCGCCGCCTTCGGCCCCGAGGTTCCGGTGGCCGGGCTGGTCGTCGACCAGCAGGCGGCGCTGTTCGGCGAGGGCTGTCTGACGGCGGGCACCGCCAAGTGCACGTACGGCACCGGGGCGTTCCTGCTCGCCAACACCGGCGCGGCGGCGGTGCGCTCCGGCTCCGGGCTGACCACGTCGGTCGCCTGGCGGGCTCGCGGCGCCACCCCGTACTGCGTCGACGGCCAGGTGTACACCGCGGCCTCCGCGGTGCGCTGGCTCACCGAACTGGGCCTGGTCGGCTCGGCGGCGGAGCTGGACGAGACGGCGGCGGACGACGCGGCGGGGGTGGTGTGCGTGCCGTCGTTCGCGGGGCTCGCGGCGCCCTGGTGGCGCTCGGAGGCCACCGCCTCGTTCGCCGGGCTGACCCTGGCCAGCCGCCGCGAGCACCTGGTGCTGGCCGTGCTGCAGGGCGTCGCCGCCCAGGTCGCGGAGGTGACGCGGCTGGTCGCCGCCGACCTCGGCGGGCCGCTGACCCGGCTGCGCGTGGACGGCGGGCTGACCCGCAGCCGCACGCTGATGCAGGCGCAGGCCGACCTCTCCCAGGTGCCCGTCGACGTCTACCCCTCGCCGCACGCCACCGCGCTGGGCGCCGCCGCGCTCGCCCGAATGGCGCTGGAGCCGGAGCTGGCGGCCGCGGACGCGGTGCCGCCGTGGACGCCCGGCCGGACGTACGAGCCGCGCTGGCCGCGGGCGCGGGCGGAGGAGTTCCTCGACCGCTGGCGCACCGCCGCGGCCGCGGCGCTGCCGCGGCAGGACGCGGCGGACGGGCGTGCGGAGGACGGGCATGGCTGAGCCGCCCGCCCCGTACGATGTGGCCGTGGTCGGCGCCGGCGTCGTCGGCTCCGCCGTCGCCCGCGAACTGGCCGGCCACGAGCTGTCCGTCGCCCTCCTCGACGCCCGCGACGACGTCGGCGAGGGCACCAGCAAGGCCAACACCGCCCTCCTCCACACCGGCTTCGACGCCACCCCCGGCACCCTCGAATCCCGCCTGGTGCGCCGCGGTTACGCCCTGCTGTCGGCGTACGCCGAGGCCACCGGCATCCCCGTCGAGCGCACCGGCGCCCTCCTCGTCGCCTGGACCGACGAGGAGCTGGCCGCCCTGCCCCGGCTGCACGACAAGGCCGTCGCCAACGGCTACGAGCACTGCGCCCCCCTCACCGCCGGCGAGGTCTACGCCCAGGTCCCCGCGCTCGGCCCCGGCGCCCTCGGCGGGCTCGCCGTCCCCGGCGAGTCCGTGATCTGCTCCTGGACCACCGCCCTGGCGCTGGCCACCGAGGCGCGGGCGCGCGGCGCCGCCGTCCTCCTCGGCCACCGCGTCGAGGCCGCCGAGCCGGGGCCGGCCGCCACCACCCTGCGCACCACCGCGGGCGACGTCGCCGCCCGCTGGGTCGTCAACGCCGCCGGGCTCGCCGCCGACACCGTCGACGGCCTCTTCGGCCACGGCCGCTTCACCGTCACCCCGCGCCGCGGCGAACTCCTCGTCTACGACAAGCTCGCCCGCCCCCTCGCGCCCCGCATCGTGCTGCCGGTGCCCACCGCCCGCGGCAAGGGCGTGCTCATCAGCCCCACCGTCTACGGCAACGTCATGCTCGGCCCCACCGCCGAGGACGTCGCCGACCGCGGCGACACCGCCACCACCGCCGCCGGCTACGACTTCCTGCTGGCCAGGGGGCGGCGACTGATGCCCCGGCTGCTCGCCGAGGAGGTCACGGCGGCGTACGCGGGACTGCGCGCGGCGATCGACCGCGACGACTACCTGATCGAGGCCGACCCGGAACGGCGCTACCTGCTCGCCGGCGGCATCCGCTCCACCGGCCTGTCCGCCTCGCTCGCGATCGCCGAACACGTCCGCGACCTCCTCGGCGCCGCCGGCCTCGGGCTCGTGCCGCGCACCCGGCTGCCCGCGCCGCCGCGGATGCCGAACCTCGGCGAGTCGGCGCCGCGCCCGTACCGGGACGAGGAGCTGATCGCCCGGGACGGCGCGTACGGCCGCGTCGTCTGCTTCTGCGAGCGCGTCACCGAGGGCGAGATCCGCGACGCGCTGCGCTCCCCGCTGCCGCCCGCGGGACCCGACGGGCTGCGCCGCCGCACCCGCGCCATGAACGGCCGCTGCCAGGGCTTCTCCTGCGCCGGCGAGGTCGAAGCCCTGCTGGAGGCCGGCCCGTGAGCACCACCCTCACCCCCGACGTCGTCGTGGTCGGCGCCGGCCCCGCCGGCCTGACCGCCGCCGCCCGGCTGGCCCCGCGGCTGCCGCCCGGCCGGGTCCTCGTGCTCGACCGCGAGCGCGCCCCCGGCGGCATCCCCCGGCACAGCGACCACACCGGCTACGGCCTGCGCGACCTGCACCGCGTCCTCGACGGCCCCGGGTACGCCCGGGTGCTGACCGAACGGGCCGCCGCCGCCGGCGCCGAGATCCGCACCGAGGCCACCGTCACCGGCTGGGCCGGTGTCCGCGCCCTGGACGTGACCACGCCGCGGGGGCTGTTGCGGGTGGCGGCCCGCGCGGTCGTGCTCGCCACCGGCGCCCGCGAGCGCCCGCGCCCGGCCCGGCTCATCCCCGGCGACCGGCCCCCGGGCGTGCTGACCACCGGCCGGCTGCAGAACACCGTCCACCTGCACGGCCGTTCGCCCGGCCGGCGCGCCGTCGTCGTCGGCGCCGAGCCGGTCAGCTGGTCGGCGGTGCTGACCCTGCGGGCGGCGGGCTGCACGACGGCGCTGATGACGTCGGAGCACGCCGTGCCCGAGTCGTACGCCGCGTTCACCCACCCGGGGCGGCTGGCGCTCGGGGTGCCCGTCGCCACCCGGACCCGTGTCGTACGGGTCGTCGGCCGCGGCCGGCTCACCGGCGTCGAGATCGAGCACCTCGACACCGGGCGGCGCCGCGCCGTGGCCTGCGACACCCTCGTCCTCACCGGCGACTGGGTGCCCGAACACGAACTGGCCCGCGCCGCCGGGCTCGACCTCGCCCCCGGCAGCGCCGCGCCGCTCACCGACACCGCGCTGCGCACCAGCGCGCCCGGGGTCTTCGCGGCGGGCAACGTGCTCCACCCCGCCGACACCGCCGACGTCGCCGCCCTCGACGGCCGGCACGTCGCGCACCAGGTGCTCCGCGCGCTCGCCGGGCACGGGCCGGTGCCGGGACCGGGCTGCCCCCTGGTCGCCGACGCCCCGCTGAGGTGGGTCGCCCCCGGGCTGCTGCGCCCCGGCGACCCGGGGCCGCCCCGCGGCCGGCCGCTGCTGCGTTCCGCCGAGCTGGTCCGCCTGCCCCGGGTGACGGTCCGTCAGGACGGCCGGGTCCTCGGCCGCCGCACCCTGCCCTGGCCCGCCTCGCCCGGGCGCGTCTTCCGGGTCCCGTGGGGCCTGGCCGCCGGCGCCGACCGGCGGGGCGGCCCGGTGCACATCGGCCTGTGACCGCCGCCGCGCTCCGGGCCGCCCCCGGGCGGCTAGCGCCCGGCGCCGAGGCGGAGCACGGCGACCACGCCGGCGTGGTCCGACGGCCAGTGGCCCGCCGGCTTCGAGCGGTCGGCGTCCGCGTCGCCGACCACCTCCGCGGCGACCGCCCGCGGTCCGCCGGGACCGTACAGGACGTGGTCGATGCGGTGGGACAGCGCGCCGTCCGCCGGCAGCGGGCCGCTCCGGCCCGCCGTCCAGCCGCCGTCCGGGTCGCCGCCCGCGGCGGTCCAGGCGTCGGTGTAGCCCGCGCCGGCGAGGATTCCGTAGGGCCCGGCGGTGTCGGTGGGAGGGGAGTTGAGGTCGCCGGCGAGGACGACGGGGTGGGGCGAGCCGGCGAGCGCGGCGGCCAGCTCGCGGGCCTGGGCGGCGCGCACCTCCGGCGCGCCGTACGCCTCCAGATGGGTGGTGGCGAAGCGGAAGGCCGCGCCGCGCACCGTGACGTCCACGGCCGCGTAGCCGCGCGGCACCTCGAAGGAGAGCCCCGGGACCGCGGACGGCAGGGTGGCCCTCGCGTCGTACGCCGCGGCGGTGGCGTGCGCCGTACGCGGCCGGGCCGCCGGCGGCCCGGCCCGTACGACGATCACGTCCCGGTCGGTGAACCGGGCGTCCTCGGCGGCCGACACGGGCATCCGGCCGGTGACGTTGTCGTGCGCGACGACGGCCCGGTAGGGGGTGCCGCGGGCGGCCAGCGCGTCGAGCAGCAGCCGCAGGAAGTCGTAGCGGACCGTCAGCTCCCCGCCCGCGGGCCCCTTCTCCCAGCGGGCCGCCTCCTGCAGCCCCACCACCTCCGGCGCGCGCGCCGCCAGCACGGCCGCGAGCGCCGCGGCCCGCTCGCGGAAGTCCGTCGCCTCCATCGCGGCGTACGCCTCGCCGGCGCGCTCGGTCAGCTCCGCCGGGCTGCCCGCGGAGAACAGCGGCTCCAGGTCGGCGCCGAGGTAGAGGTTGTACGTGGCCACGCCGACGGCGGGCGCGCTCCGGTCGTCGCGCGCCCGCCGCGTTCCCCGCGCCCGCTCCGTTCCCCGCACCTCGTGCCTCCACTGCCCGTACACACCCACCGCATCCCAGCATCCGGGACCCCGCCGGGCAAGCATCGTCATGTCATGACCCCGGCCTCTTTACGTGATCGTCCACCTTGTTTAACGTCACGTCAGCAGCCTCGGCAGCACCACCGACACCACGAGAGCGAAGGTCAATTGTGAAGCTCGTGAGATCCCTGCTGCGGGCGGCGCCCGCCCTCGCGGCCCTGACGGCGGCGGGCGTCCTCGCCGGCGCGTCCGGCGCCCAGGCCGCGTCCACCGGGCCCGACGTCATCGCGCACCGCGGCTCCTCCGGCGTGGCGCCCGAGAACACCGCCGCCGCGACCCGGCTGGCGGTCCGCCAGGACGCCGACTTCGTCGAGATCGACGTGCAGCGCACCAAGGACGGCAAGCTCGTCAACTTCCACGACTGCACGATGGAGCGGACCACGGACGTCGAGGAGGTCTACCCGGGCCGCCCGAGCTACCGCGTCTCCGACTTCACCTGGGACGAACTGCGCGTCCTCGACGCCGGCTCCTGGTTCTCCGACAGGTACGCCGGCGAGCCGCTCATCACCGTCGACCGCGTCATCGACATCGTCGACCGCAGGTCGGGCCTGCTGGCCGAGATCAGCCCCTGCGGGCACTACGACGCGAGCCTGCCCGCCGACCTCGCCGAGCTGCTGCGGTCCAAGCCGCGCTACGTGGAGCGCGCGCTCGCCCGGGACCGGCTGGCCGTGCAGTCCTTCGAACTGGACGACGCCCGGGGAATCAAGGACCTCATGCCCGAGGTGCCCATCGGCGTCCTCGACGCCGACCGTCCCACCGACGCCGAGCTGGTCGCGCTGAGCGCGTGGGCGGACCAGGTCAACCCGCAGTACACCGTCACCGACCAGGCGCTGGTCGACCGCGTCCACGAGCTGGGCATGGACATCAACGTCTGGACCGTCGACGAGCCCGGCGCCATGCGCGCGATGGCGGGCCTCGGCGTCGACGGCATCATCACCGACTACCCGCAGTCCCTCACCTGAGGCCGGCGGACCCGGGCGGCGGCGCGGCAATGGCTCACCCCGCCAAAGACCCGCGCCGCCGCTTTGAGGGAACTCCACTGCCCAACTCCGGGCACACCCGGCAGACTCGGAGGCACCATACGACGACGCGACGCACGGACGCACGCATGCGGAGGCGGCCCATGACCGGATCCCGGATCCTCGCCCTCGGGCACTACCAGCCAGGGAAGGTGCTGACGAACGACGAACTCGCCACGTTCGTCGACACCAGCGACGAGTGGATCCGCAGCCGGGTCGGCATCCGCACCCGGCACGTCGCCGCCGGCGACGAGACCGTGGACATGATGGCCGCGCACGCCGCCGCCAAGGCCCTGGCCGGCGCCGGCACGAAGGCCGAGGACGTCGACCTCGTCATGGTCGCCACCTGCACCGCGGAGCACCGGGTGCCGAACATGGCGGCCCGGGTCGCCGAGCGGCTCGGCATCCCCGCGCCCGCCGCCATCGACGTCAACGTCGCCTGCTCCGGCTTCTCCCACGCCCTCGCCCAGGCCGACCACGCCCTGCGGGCCGGCGCCGCGAGCCGCGCCCTGGTCATCGCCGCCGAGAAGCTGACCGGCGTCACCGACTGGCAGGACCGCTCGACCGCCGTCCTCACCGGCGACGGCGCCGGCGCCGCCGTGGTCGCGCCCGCCGACGGCCCCGGGGAGCCGGGCATCGGCCCCGTCGTCTGGGGCTCCGCACCCGAGATGGGGTCCGCGGTACGCATCGAGGGCACCCCCGCGGTCTTCGCCCAGGAGGGCCAGGCCGTCTACCGCTGGGCCATCAAGGAGCTGCCGCCGATCGCCCGCGCCGTCTGCGAGCGCGGCGGCGTGGCGCCCGGCGACCTGGCCGCGATCGTGCTGCACCAGGCGAACCTGCGCATCATCGAGCCGCTCGCCCGCAGCCTCGGCGCGCCGCAGGCGGTCGTCGCCACCGACGTCACCGCGTCGGGCAACACCTCGGCGGCGAGCGTGCCGCTGGCGTTCTCCAAGCTGGTGGCGCGCGGCGAGGTGGAGTCCGGTGCGCCGGTGCTGCTCTTCGGGTTCGGCGGCAACCTCTCCTACGCGGGCCAGGTCGTGCGCTGCCCGTAGCCCGGCGCGCCCCGGCCGGGACGGCGGCACCGGGCACACCGCCGTGCGGGTGCGCCGGGCCGGGCCCGCGGGTGCTCAGCCGGCCGCGTTCGGGAAGAGCGTGGTGAACGGCTCCAGCATGCCGGCGGAGTCGCGGACGTAGGGCTCGTCGAACTCCCAGACCAGGAAGAGCAGGAACGCCAGCATCCCGCTGTGCAGCCCCGCGAGGATCAGCTCGCGCGCCGAGCGCCGGATCTGCAGCGCGAAGACCATGCCGATCGCCACCAGCCCGCCGCCGAGGAGCCCGGCCCACACCAGCCCCGGCATCGCCGGCTCCGCGTTCAGCGCCCGCTCGTTGCGGGCCTCCTCGGCCGCCGCGATCTGGTCGCCCAGCGCATAGGCCGCGCGGTTCTCGGCGTCGGTCTCGGGCACGTACGCGACGATGCCGGCGCGCACCTTGTCCAGCAGCGCGTCGCCACGCTCGTCGAGGCCCTCGCCGTCCTGCATCCGCGGCCACTCCTCGTGCACGGCGTAGTCGACGTACGCCGCCACGTCCGCCCGGATCTCCGCGCGCGCCTGCGCCGGGTACTCGGCGAGCCGCTCGCTGATCTCGTGGAGCGCGAACGCCTCCCGCTGCACCGAGGCCTGCGCCTCCCCCCTGGTCTCCCAGACGCCGGCGATCGCCAGGCCCAGCATGATCGCATACACCACCCCGATCATCATCGTCATGTACTCGATGACGTCGGGGGTCTCGTCGTGGTCGACCTCCCTGTCGGGGTGGCGGTGCCGGAGGGCGAGGATGATCACGACGACCGCGACGGCCGTGGACATCGCGAGAGTGAGCATGAGCCATGGGGACACGGGCTGCCTCCGGCGTCGGGCTGCGGGGCGGTCAGGAGCGGTTGCGGGCCGCCGCGCCCCGGCCGCCGACCGCGGCGGCGGCGAGGATGGCGGGGACGACGAACAGCAGCGTTCTGGTGACGGGAGAGGTGTCCTCGTCGACCTCCCGGGGCGGCGGCACGTGGTATAGCGCTCGCAGCGACGGCGACGGCGATGAAGACGGCGAGCTGACCTGGGACGGCAAGCCGCCGGACCGGCGGGCCGAGCCGC
>NZ_BAAAPF010000253.1:0-10357 GCF_039531005.1 Streptomyces synnematoformans | reverse complement strand
GACTTCAGTTGGACGGCGGCGCTGGCGCTGGACCTGGCGGCGGGGGCCGGGGGCTGGCCGGCGGCCGGGGCGGCGGCGCGATGAGCGGCGACGGGCGCGTACTGCTCGCGCGGGACGGCACGTTCGCCGCGCTCACCCCCGGCCGCGACGTCACCGGCCGCCGCGGCACCTCCCCGGACGGGCTGTTCCGCCGCGACGCCCGGCACCTGAGCCGCTGGCGGCTGACGGTCGACGGCGCCGAGCCCGCGGTCCTGGTCCCGGCCCGGGACGGCCGGCTCCCGGCCGCCGCCGTCCTCACCCCGCCGGGCGGCCGCGACGAGCCCGCGCCGTACACGGTGTTCCGCGAGCAGGCGGTGGCCTCGGGCGTGCTGGTGGAGCGGCTGCGGCTGGCCAGCAACCGCCCGGAGCCGGTGACGGCCCGGCTGGAGCTGCTGGCGGACGCGGACTTCGCGGACCTCTTCGAGCTGCGCTCGGACGGCCGGACATACCCGCGTCCGGCGGACACCGCACGGGAGGCCCGGGAGCTGCCGGACGGCGCGGAGTTCACGTACCGCCGCGGCGCGCAGTGGTGCTCCCGTACGGCGGTCAGGTGCGACCCGCCGCCGGCGGAGGTGACGGAGGTGACCGCGGAGGGCCGGGCGAAGGGGGCCGATGGCCGGGCCGGCGGTCGCGGTGCGAGCGCCACGGGCGAAGTCGGGGCGGGCGCCGCGGGCGCGGGCTCCGCCGGCGGAACCCCGGGGACCGGGCCGAGCGAGGACGTGCGCGCCGCGAGTGCGCAGCGCGCGGCAGCTGCCGCGGCCGGTACCGCCCGGCGGCTGGCCTGGACGCTGATGCTCCCGCCGCACGGCACCGCGGAGCTGGCGCTGCGCGTCGAGGCGCGCCCGCACGGCGCGCCGGACGTCGCGGACGCCGCGACCCCGGCGCAGGCCGCCGCCGAACTCCGCGCCGGGACCGAGGCGTTCACCCGACCGCCGGTTCCGGCCTGCGCACCGGCCCCGGATACGCCGGACACCCGCGCGCCCGGCGCGAGCGCCCCCGCCCTCTCCCCGGCCGAACGCGCCGCGCTCGCGCGCGCGTGCGCGCAGGGGCTCGTCGACCTCGCGCTGCTGCGGGTGCCCGCCACCGGGCCCCGCGCGGAGGCGCTCACCGTGCCCGGGGCCGGGGTCCCGTGGTTCCTGACGCTGTTCGGGCGCGACTCCGTGCTCACCTCGCTGTTCGCCCTGCCCTACCGTCCCGCCCTCGCCCGCGACACCCTCCTGGCGCTCGCCGCCACCCAGGGCACCCGCCACGACGCCTTCTCCGCCGAGCAGCCCGGCCGCATCGCGCACGAGCTGCGCCACGGCGAGCTGGCCGCGTTCCGGCAGGTGCCGTACGGGCGTTACTACGGGTCCGTCGACGTCACCCCGCTCTTCCTCGTCCTGCTCCAGGCGTACGCCGACGCCACCGGTGACACCGCGCTCGCCGGGCGGCTGGAGCCGCAGGCGCGGGCCGCCGTCGCGTGGCTGCTCGGCGACGGCGGGCTCGCGGAGCACGGCTGGCTGGTCTACACCCCCGACCCCGGCGGGCTGGTCAACCAGAACTGGAAGGACTCCGCGGGCGCGATCTGCTTCGCGGACGGCTCCCCGGCCGAGGGCCCGGTCGCGGTCGCCGAGGCCCAGGGCTACGCGTACGACGCCCTCGTGCGCACCGCGCGCCTCGCCCGCGCCGTCTGGAGCGACGCCGCGTACGCCGACCGCCTCGACGCCGTCGCCGCCGACCTGCGCGACCGCTTCCACCGCGACTTCTGGCTGCCCGCCCGGGACTTCCCGGCGCTGGCGCTGGACGGCCGCGGGCGGCGGGCGGACGCGCTCGCCTCGGACGCGGGCCACCTGCTGTGGTCCGGGATCCTCGACCCGGAGCGCGGCAGGCGCACCGGACGGCGGCTGCTGGCGGACGACTTCTTCTCGGGGTGGGCGGTGCGCACGCTGGCGGCCGGTCAGGTGCCGTACCACCCGCTGTCGTACCATCGCGGGAGCTGCTGGCCGCACGACAACGCCGTGATCGCCCTCGGCCTGGCCCGCTACGGACTCGCCGCCGAGGCGCGGACGCTGGCCCGGGGGCTCCTCGCCACGGCCGAGGCGCACGGCTGGCGACTGCCGGAGGTGCTGGCCGGTTACGCACGCAGCGACCACCCGGCGCCCGTACCGTATCCCCACGCCTGCTCCCCGCAGGCGTGGGCGGCTGCCACGCCGCTGGCGCTGCTCACCGCAGTCTCCGGGGGCGGCGGAACCTGACGCCCGCCGCCTCCGGTCCCCGCCCGCCGCGCCCGGGGGCGCCCGGGCTCACGCCTCCGGCTGGTCCAGCGCCACCCGGTCCCGCGCCGCCCGCACCGCCGCGGACAGGCTGCCGATGTCGTACGCGCCGTGGTGGCGGCGGCCGTTGACGAAGAACGTCGGCGTGCCCGCGACGCCGCTGAGGTCCGCGGACTCCGTGTCCTCGGTGACGTGCCCGACGCCGGCGCGGGAGCGCAGCGACCGGCGGAACCGCTCGACGTCGAGCCCCAGCTCCGCCGCGTGCTCCAGCAGGTCGCTCGGCTTCAGCCGGTCCTGGTGGGCGAGCAGCCGGTCGTGCATCGGCCAGAACGCGTCCTGTTCGGCCGCCGCCTCCCCGGCCTCGGCGGCGAGCTGGGCGCGCGGGTGCACGTCGGTGAGCGGCAGGTGCCGCCAGACGTAGCGGACGTCGCCGAAGTCGGCGAGGAGGTTGCGTACGACGGGCTCGGCCTTCCCGCAGTACGGGCACTCGAAGTCGCCGTACTCGACGACCGTGACGGGCGCGTTCAGCGGGCCGCGGATGTGGTCGCGCCCGGGGTCCACCGGCACAGCGAGGTCGACGATGACGGGGGCGGTGCCGAGCAGCGCGCGGGTGCGCAGCGGCCGCGGCAGGCGCTCGGTCACGAAGGCGACGAGCGCGGTGACGAGGACGGAGCCGAGGACGGCGGCGAGGACGCCGATCTTCGCCTCCTCCAGCCGCTCGCCGTCGAAGGCCATCGTGGCGATCAGCACGGCGATGGTGAACCCGATGCCGGTGATGGCGCCGCCGCCGGCGACGGACGCCCAGCCGACGGGCGGCTGCAGCCGGCCCCCGCTCAGCCGGGTCGTCAGCGCCGTCGCGCCGACGACGCCGAGCGGCTTGCCCACGACGAAGGCGAGGAAGACCCCCAGCGTGACGGGCGAGGCGACCGCGCTCGACAGGGCGTCCCCGCCCAGCCGGATACCGGTGTTGGCCAGGGCGAACAGCGGCACGACCAGATAGCTGCTCCACGGGTGGTACATCCGCAGCAGCCGCTCGTTGGGGGAGATTGCCGAGGCGATGCCCTGCCGCGCCTCCCGCTCCAGCTCGGGGGTGGGCTGCTCGCGGAACGAGCGGAACAGCCCGCTGGCCCGCTCCAGCTCGCTGCGCGGCGCCGGGTAGGCGAAGGTCATCAGCCCGATCAGCAGCCCGACGACGACGGGGTCGACCCCGGACTCCTCGAACGCCAGCCACATCGCGACGCCGAGCGCCGCGTAGACCGGGCCGCGGCGGCTCCCCGACGACCGCACCGCGATGATCGCTGCGAAGAAGGCGGCTCCGATCAGCAGCGGGAGCCAGCGCACGCTGTCGCTGTAGACGAAGGCGATGACGGCCAGGACGACGAAGTCGTCGACGACCGCGATGGTGAGGACGAAGGTGTAGAGGGGGCGCGGGAACCGCTTCCCCAGCAGGGCCAGCAGGCCGAGCGCGAACGCGGTGTCGGTGGACATCGCCACGCCCCAGCCGGAGGCGGACGGGTCGCCGGCGTTGAAGGCGAGGAAGATGAGCACCGGGACGAGCATGCCGGCGAGTCCGGCCGCGAACGGCAGCGTCACGCGGCGCAGCTCGCGCAGCTCCCCCATGTCGAACTCGCGTCGCACCTCCAGGCCGATGACCAGGAAGAAGATGGTCATCAAGCCGCTGTTCACCCATTCGCGCAGGTCGAGGGAGAGGCCGTGGTCGCCCAGCTCGACGGACAGGTGCGTGTGCCAGACGTCGGTGTAGCTGTCCGGGGCGGCGTTGGCCCAGACGAGCGCGGCGACCGCGGCGGCGACGAGGAACGCGGCGCTGCCGGTCTCGGTGCGGATGAACGTCCACCGGGGCGACGTGGTGGGACGGTTGCACATCGTCCGGTCGGCGGGCGGGGCGGCGTCCGGCTGCGGCATGCTCGGTCTCTCTCGTCTCGCGAACCGTGGTCGGCGCGAGGACGTGGGGCGCCGCCGTGGCCCGATGCTACGCTCCGCGCACGCGCCGCCGGGGGCACGGACGCTCCGGCACGGCGCCGTGGCCACCGCCGGTCCCCGGTCCGGGCAGGGCGCCCCGGGCCGGTGGCGCGTGGACGGGGGTCTGCTTTGAGCCAGTTGCCGGCGGTCAGGCGGCGCGCAGCAGCCGGCGCAGGAACAGGTCGGTGCCCGCCCGCTCCGCGACCGGCGCGGCGAGCCGGTCGACGGCCAGCCGGTGCCGTTCGACGTCGTCGGGGTCGTCGAGGTAGAGCGCGCCGGTGAGCTGTTCCAGGTAGGCGATGTCCGGCAGGTCCGCCTCGGCGAAGCGCAGCAGCGTCACCGGGCCGGACAGCGCCGTCGCGGCGGAGGTGTGCAGCGGTACGACGTGCACCGCGATCTCCGGGAACTCCGGGCCGTGCAGCCGGATCAGATGGCGGATCTGCTCGCGCATCACCGCGGGCCCGCCGACGGTGCGGCGCAGCGCGCTCTCGTCGATCAGCTGCCAGCAGCGCGGCGGGTCGGGCCGGGCGAGCACCTGCTGTCGGCGCTTCAGCAGGTCGACCCGGCGGGCGACGGCGTTCGCGCTGTCGCCCGGGTACGTCAGCCGGGCCAGCGCGGCGGCGTACGCGGGCGTCTGCAGCAGGTCGGGCACGCGCTGCGACTGGTAGCCGCGGATGAGCGTCGCGCCCTCCTCCAGGCCGAGGTACGTCTCCAGCCAGCGCGGCGTCAGGTCGCCGTACCGCTGCCACCAGCCGGGGGTGTTGGCGCCGCGGGCGAGCGCGAGGTACGCCTCGCGGTCCCGGAGGTCGGTCACCGCGTACAGCGTCAGCAGGTCCGCTATGTCGCGCTCCTTGCAGCCGCCCTGGCCCCGCTCCAGCCGGCTCAGCTTGGGCACCGACGCCCTGATGGCCTGGGCCGCCGCGTCGAGTCCGACGCCGCGACGGAGCCGCAGCCGGCGCAGCCGGGAGCCGAGGACGATCCGCCGTATCGTCGGCCCGCCCCGGGGGAGGTCCGCGCCGCCGGGCATGCGCCGCCCGCCGGCCACCGGTACTGACGCCGCCATCTCCCCTCCCCCGCCGGTCAGTTCACCATCCCGCCGCCAGCGCGGAATCATACCCCGTCGGGGCGTCCTCCCGAACCTTCGTCCGGATCCGTCTGCCCGGACGGTACTCGGGACCGGCCGGCGCACCGGCCTCGCCCGCGCCGGACATCAGGCGTTGACGCCCGTTTCGTCCGCCGACTCGTGCCAGCTCCCGACCACGATCCGGGCGAGCCAGCCGAAGAACCAGAAGACCACCACGCCGAAGAGCGAGGAGAGGAGCACGGCCGCGAGCAGCTGCTCGGACTGCAGCCGGGACTGGTAGAGGTCGATGAGCACGCCGATGCCCGGCTGGCCCTGGCGGAAGAAGAAGTCGCCGACGATGGCCCCCACGACGGACATCCCCGCGGCGATGCGCAGCCCGGTGAAGATGCTCGGCAGCGCGGCCGGCAGCTGGAGCTTCCACAGCCGGGTCATCCGGCCGGCGTTCTGCAGCCGGAACAGGTCGTGGTACGAGGCGTCGGCGGAGCGGATGCCGAAGAGCGTGCTGGTGAGGATCGGGAAGAAGGCGATGATGACGCAGACGAGCACGCGGGTGCCGAACCCGTAGCCCCACCAGAAGCCGAACAGCGGGACGAGGGCGAGGATGGGGGTGACCTGGAGGACGACGAAGTACGGGAACAGGGAGCGCTCCAGCCACCGGGCCTGGCTCATCAGGACGGCCATGGCGATCGCCCCGGCCGCGGAGATGAGCAGGCCCAGCAGGGCCACCTGGGCGGACAGCAGCAGTGCGTCGAGGAGTTCGGCGCGGTTGGCGCCGTCGAGGAACCCGACGCGCACCACGTCGTGCGGCGGCGGGAACAGGAAGCGCCGGTCCTCGGCGAGCACCACCATGCTGATCAGGTACCACCCGCCCACGGCGGCACCGGCCACCAGCAGGGGCGGCAGCCTCCGGGTCAACGGCCGCAGGTTCATGGCCGGACGGCCACCAGGGCGTAGGCGTTCCCCTCGGTGCGGTCGCCGGCGCGGGGGCGCCACTCGTGCGCGACCACGATGCCGGGGTCGACCGGCTCCCAGCCGGCGGTGATCCGCTCCAGCTCGGCGCGGCCGCGCTGCACCATCGGCGTGGCCCCGCGCGCCCAGACCTCCGTGAGCCGTTCGACGCGGGGGTCGAGTTCGGCGGATATCTGGGAGGCGACGAGGTGGCTGCCCGGCGCCACCCCGCGCCGGATCCGGGCCACCAGGCCCGCCGGCTCGTCCGCGTCGGACAGGAAGTGCAGCAGCCCGACCAGGAGCACGCCCACGGGCCGGTCGAAGTCCAGCACGGCGCGCGCCTGCGGGTCGTCGAGGATGTCCTCCGGCCGGCGCACGTCGCCGGTGAAGGCGACGGTCAGGTCCCCGTCGGTCTGCAGGGCCTGCATGTGCGCCACGGCGACGGGGTTGTTGTCGACGTAGACGGTCCGGGTGCCGGGGGCGGCGGCGTGCGCGATCTCGTGGACGTTGGGCATGCGCTGCTGCGGCAGGCCGCAGCCGAGGTCGAGGAGCTGGCGGACCCCGGCCTCCTCGACCAGGTAGCGCACGGCCCGTTCCAGGAAGAGCCGCTGGGCGCGCACGCGCATCTTCACGTCCGGCATGAGGGTGGACTCGACCTCGTCCACCAGCGCGCGGTCCGGGCCGAGGTGGTCTCTGCCGCCGAGGTGGTAGTCGTACGTACGGGAGGCGTGCGCTGCCGTGGGGTCGGGCAGCGGCGACCGGCCGCGGGGCCCGTCGGCTGTGCCGTCGTCGCTCATGTTCCTCTCCGTGTCGGCCGCCTACCGCTGCGGCCGTGCTCCGGCGCGCCGGTGACCGGACTGGGATGCGAGATTACTCCACCGCGCGGGCGCCGGGGCCCGCGGTGTCCGGCCGCGGCCGGCGGGCGGCCGGTCACCTGCCGTGCCCGATCCCGGGGTCGACGAACTCGTCGGTCACCACGTCGGCCGGCTTCAGGCCCTCCTTGAGGGGCTTGTCCTGCTTCTCGAAGAGCGGCCGGCCGATGTCGATGATCTTCTGGACGCGGGCGGTCTCGAAGTTCCCCACGGTGGTGTCCCGGCCCTCGGCGTCGTCCGAGGCGATCCCGAGCCTCTTCATCTCGCCGATGCCGTACCGGGCGATGCCCTCGGTGAGCACGTCGCCGCCCCGGTAGCGCTCGGCGATGTCGACGATGGCGGCGATCGTGGCGTCCGGGTCGCGGAGGTAGTCGACCTGCGCCTGCTGGACGATCGGCACCAGCTTCTCCAGGCAGGGCGCCAGTTCGTCCTCCCGCTCGGGGCGGACGACCAGGGAGGGGCCGTAGAGCGGGTAGCCGGCCTCGTAGACGAGCTGGCCCTTGACGGGCTTCATCCAGTCGTCGATCTCGTGCTCGTACATGTACGGGTCCTCGGCCGCGTAGCCGGCGGAGGCCAGCTTGCCGCCGGCCGCCACGAAGCGCGCGGGTGAGCCGTCGAAGGAGCCGTCCACCTGGTCCTTGTCGAGGATCCCGGCGCCGGTGAGGTACTCCATGTACGCGTCGCCGCCGAAGTACAGCACCGTGGCGTCCGTCTCGCCGACGTCCTCGATCGTCTCGAACTCCGGGTAGGTCTCCGGGTCCCAGTAGATCATCGTGGGGTCCTTCTCCAGCAGCGCCAGCACCGCGGTCGTGGGCTGGGTGGCGGAGTTCTGGACGATCTCGTCGAAGCCGCCGACCACCCCGAGGTCGATGTCCTCGTCCGCGTACATCTGCGCGGTCGTCGAGGAGAAGCCGATTGCCGGGCCGCCGGCGCGCAGTTCCAGCGAGACGCCGGTGTCCCGGCCGTCGGCGACCAGCGGTGCGGTGGCCCGTTTGCGGTCGGCGTCCACCTCGGGGTCGTCGCCGAGGAGCGCGTACAGCGGGCCGAAGGACGTGGCGTTCGGCAGCCAGGAGGTCTGCACGGTCACCGTCTCCGGGCACACGCCGTCCAGTGCGGCTGCGCCGCTCTCCGCCGCCGGCGCCGACGCGCTGGCGTCGGTCCGGCCGTCCCCGTCGTCTCCGCAGGCGGCGACGGTCAGCAGCACGGCGGCGGCGAGCGGCACGGCTAAGCGGCGGGGGCGGCTCTGCACGGTCATCGGGGGTTCCTCCGGTTGGGGGTCGGGGGTGGTCGGTTTCTCAGCGCGCGGACTCGCGCATGCAGGCGGACACGTCGGCCGCGATCCGGTTCAGCCCGGGGTCGTAGCGCAGGCCCTCGGTCCGCGGATAGCCGAACGGGACGGTGAACTCCCCGCAGACGCGCCCGGGGCGCGGGGACATCACCACGACCCGGGTGGACAGGTAGACCGCCTCCAGGACGGAGTGCGTGACGAAGACGGCGGCGAACCGCTCGGCGGCGAAGAGCCGGAGCAGGTCGTCGTCCAGCCGCTCGCGGGTGATCTCGTCCAGGCTGCCGAACGGCTCGTCCAGCAGGAACAGCTCCGGGCGCAGGCTGAGGGAGCGGGCCAGCGAGACGCGCATGCGCATGCCGCCGGACAGGGCGCGCGGCCGGTGGCCGGCGAAGTCGGTGAGGCCCACCAGCTCCAGCGCGGCGTCGGCGCGCTTGCGCCGTTCGGCGCGCGGGACGCCGCGCAGCTCGCCGAACAGCTCCACGTTCGTACGCACCGACCGCCAGGGCAGCAGCGTCGGGTCCTGGAAGACGTAGCCGAGCCGGTCGGCGCGCGCGGCCACCGCGCCCGCGGAGGGCTCGGCGAGGCCGGCGGCGATGCGCAGCAGAGTGGTCTTGCCGCAGCCGGAGGGGCCGACGACGGAGACGAACTCGCCGGCCGCGACGTCGAGGTCGACGGGGTCGAGGGCGCGGGTGCCGTCGGGGAAGCGCTTCGCCACGGCGCCGAGGGACAGCACCGGGCCGGCGCCGGGCACGGGCGCGGCCTCGTCGGCGTCCGCGACGGTCATCGGCCCACCTCCCCTGCGCCCCGGCGCGGGGCACGCCGCCGGGCGGGTTCCTGTGCCGCGGCGGGCGCCGCGGGCCCCGGGGTCACAGAGGCTACGGGATGGGGCTACGGGCCGGTACGCGGGGTGCCCCGGGGCGGGTGCGCCGTGCGGCTCCAGACGTCGAGCAGGCGGCCGGCCGAGCCGCCGACCGGGCCGACGGCGTCGGCCAGGACGTCCGGCGCGGGCAGCCGCGCGGAGGTGACGGCCGGCACCGCCGCCGCCGGGTCGTCGATGGTCGAGGAGCAGACCGCCAGCAGGTAGTCCGGCACCGTCAGCCCGGCGTCGGTGACGCCGACCAGCGGCACGCCGGCCGCGGCGACCAGCGGGAAGACGGTGCCGGGGATGCCGACCGCCGCCTCCGCCCGCGCCGCCGCCTGCAGCGACGGCACGTCGCTGATCTCGTACGCGTCCCAGAGCTTGGGGTCCTCGCGGGGGTGCAGGCCGACGAGGATGCGTCTGCCCGCGGCCCGCAGCCGCTCGGCCGCGGCGAGCAGCAGCTCGGTGCCGGGCGCGGCGCCGCCGGTGTCGTCGGGGTGGGTGACGCTGGTCAGGACGAGGACGAGCCCCGGCTCCGGCCGGTGGGCCGGCAGCGTGTCGGTCTGCGGCGAGCCGACCGCCCGGATCCGGCGGCGGACGCCCAGGTAGCCCGCGAACGCGCGCGCCTCGGCCGGCGAGGAGGAGGTCACCGCCCGCAGCCGGGACCGCAACAGCCGGGCGCCCGGGGCCTCGCGCGGGCCGAGGTACGCCAGCGAGCTGGCCGCCACCGGCAGCCGCGGGAAGCGCGCGGCGCACTCCAGCGGCCAGTCACCGGCGCCGGTGACGACCAGCAGATCGGCGTGCCGCACGCGCTCCGGCGTCGCGACGGGCACGGGGTCGCCGGGCTGGACGCCGGAGGTGTCCGGCACCAGCTGGGTGATCCGCACGCCGCGCCGTCCGGCCTCCGCGAGCAGCGGTGTGACGTGGTACGTACCCCAGGGCTCGTTCGTGGCGACGAGCACCCGCAACGGGCGCCCCGGGCGCCCGTGGTGACCGCCTCGAACGCCGCCGGCCGCCGCGGCGGCGGCGCCCAGG
>NZ_BAAAPF010000252.1:0-10539 GCF_039531005.1 Streptomyces synnematoformans | reverse complement strand
CCCGGCGCCGCGCCAGGTGCACCTCCGCGACCAGCACGCCCAGCGTGGCGCCGTCCGCGCCGCCGCCGCGACCGGCGCCGAGCGCCCCTGCCCTCCTGCCGATCCGGCTGCACGGGGGTCCGCAATCGCCCTCCTTCGACTCTTTGTCCGCGGCGCCATGTCCCTTCATTTCGGACTGTTTCCAACGGAGTCCGATAGCGCCACTGTCCCGCGGGTTGACCTTCGCAGCAGGGGTCCCGCGCATGCGGACTTTGCCCCGCCACTCACCCGAACGAGCGAAGATTGTTTGCCCCTGAGTCGCCGGGCCGTCCGCCCGGCGTCGGGGGCGCGCGGCCCGTGGCGGCAGACTGGGATCATGCGCATCGAACTGGCCAGCGACCCCGCCGCTCCCCCCGCCCCGAACGAGGACTACGCCGCCGTGGCCCTCCCCGCCTCCGGCGCCGGCGGGGCGCTGGTGGTGCTGGACGGCGTGACGCCGCCGCGGGACGGGGACACCGGGTGCGTACACGGGGTGCCCTGGTTCGTGGCGCGGCTCGGCGGCGCGTTCCTGGAGCTGGCCGGCGCCCGCGCGGGCACCCTCGCGGACTGCCTGGCGGACGCCGTCCGCCGCACCGCCGCGGCCCACGGCCCGGCCTGCGACCTGACGCACCGCCGTACGCCGCAGGCCACGGTGGCGGCGGCGCGCTGGGACGGCGAGACGGTGGAGCACCTGGTGCTGTGCGACGCCGCGCTGCTGCTGGAGCGGCCGGACGGCGCGGTGCGGCCGGTGCTCGACCTGCGGCTGTCGCGGCTGCCGCGGGACCTTCCGGCGGAGGAGATGCGCAACCGCGAGGGCGGCTTCTTCACCGCCGCCGCCGACCCGGAGGTCGCGGCCCGGGCGGTCGCCGGCAGCGTGCCGCGTACGGAGGTGGCGGCGCTGACGGCGCTGACGGACGGGGTGACGCGCTGGACGGAGGTGTTCGGCCTCGGCGACTGGACGGCGCTGCAGGGCCGGCTGCGGAAGGCGGGCCCGCAGGGGGTGGTGGACGAGGTGCGGGCGGCGGAGGCGGCGGACGCGGACCGCGGCCGGTACCGCCGCGGCAAGGTGCACGACGACGCGTCGGCGGTGCTCGTGGAGCTGTGACCGGCGGCGACCGGGAGCCCGCAGCCGCGACCGGCCCGCCCGTCGGCCGCCCTACCGTCGCAGCTCGTTGAAGCGCCGCAGCAGCCGGGCCAGTTCGGCGACCTCGGCGCGGTCCCAGCCGGCGAGCTTCTGCATGTACTCGGCGTGCCGCACCGCACGCACCCTCCGCACCCGCCGCCGCCCCTCCTCCGTCAGCCGCACGAGCACCGCCCGGCCGTCGGCGGGGTCGGGCTCGCGGTCGACGAGGCCCAGCTCTTCGAGCGCGTGCAGCTGCCGGCTCACGGTCGCCTTGCCGATGCTGAAGTAGCCGGCGAGTTCGCTCGCGCGCCGCCCCTCGCCCTCCAGCTGGGCCAGCAGCGCGTACGCGCCGGGTTCGAGCCCGGGGTCCACCTGGCGGGCCATCTCCGCCGCGATGCCGCGGGCCCGGCGGTAGAAGACCGCCAACTCGCGCTCCAGATCGAGGAAGACGTGGTCCACACCACTTTCCCCGTTCTCCTGTCCGCCTCCGGAGGTCTCGGCATTGTGCACGTCAGGGGCCCTTCCGGCTTTCCTCGGGCTGAAAGTTTTCTTCAGAAGCGACAGAAGCCGCAGCTCCCCCAGTATTTCGCAGGCGTAGACCAAAGGCACCCGTCAGGCCCTCTTTCGCTCCGGCGCCGCACATAGTGACATGGTCACACCAAGCACGCCCCGAGCCCGGCACCTCCACGCCTCTGCCCACCGGCACCGGCACCGCCGAGGAACCCCCCACACCCCCGGAGGAACGCATGTCACCCCGAGTCCGCACCCGCCCACGCGCCGCCCGTCTCCCCCTCGCCGCCGCCCTCGCCACCGCGGCCACCTCCCTCGCCCTCGTCGCCGGCCTGACCACCCCCGCCGCCGCGGCCGGCGGCGACCGGCTCAACCCCCACCCGCGCGACATCGAGCGCGGCGAGGCGTACATGGGCGCCGGCGTACGCCTCCACGAGGGCACCGGCGCCGCGGGCGCCCCCGGCGCCGCCGAGGCGGGCCCGCTCGCGACCGTCGAGGGCGTCGACGTCTCCAGCCACCAGGGCAACGTCAACTGGTCCGCGCTCTGGAACAGCGGCGTGCGCTTCGCGTACAACAAGGCGACCGAGGGCACCGGCTACAAGAACCCCTACTTCGCCCAGCAGTACAACGGCTCGTACAACATCGGGATGATCCGCGGCGCCTACCACTTCGCCCTGCCGAACGTCTCCAGCGGCGCAGCCCAGGCCGACTACTTCGCCAGCAACGGCGGCGGCTGGTCCCGCGACGGCAAGACGCTGCCGGGCGTGCTCGACATCGAGTACAACCCCTACGGCTCCACGTGCTACGGCCTCAGCCAGGCCGCGATGCGCAACTGGATCGGCGACTTCCTGGGCCGCTACCACGCCCGCACCGGCCGCTACGCGGTGATCTACACGACCACCAACTGGTGGACGCAATGCACCGGCAACTACGGCGGCTTCGCGAACAACCACCCGCTGTGGATCGCCCGCTACGCCTCCTCGCCGGGCACCCTGCCGGCCGGCTGGGGCTTCTACACCTTCTGGCAGTACACCTCGACCGGCCCCACGGTGGGCGACCACAACAAGTTCAACGGCGCCTACGACCGCCTCCAGGTCCTCGCCAACAACGGCTGAACCCCGCGCACCCGCCCCCGGCCCCGCCGGTCTCTCCCGAGCTGCTCCTCCGGAGAGACCGGCGGTCAGCGCACGACCGTCTGGATCTCCTGCACCGTCACGTCGTACGTCGTCTCGAAGACGCCGTCCGGCAGGTCGCCCCCGGCGCCGTCCGTGCCGGTCCAGTCGACCTCCCACCTGATCGACGCCTTCAGCGCGTACGAGCCGCCGGCCGCCTCGCTGGAGCGGTGGTACGTGATCCCGCACGCCGGCACGGCCCCGTCGTCACCGCCGTACTTCCTGCCGACGCCGCCGTCGTCGCCGATCGCGCACTCCCCGCCCTCCGGGTGGACGACGGCGTCCTCCGTCCCCGGGTCGAGCCGCAGGCTCGTGGGCGTGGCGGTGGTCTCGGCGTACAGCCCGGTGCCGGGCAGCTCCGCCCGTACCCGCACCTCGTCGAAGGAGGCAGGCTCCTGCCAGATCCAGGTGGGGAGGTTGACCTTGAGCCGGTCGTCGGCGGGCTGCATCTCGATCTCGGTGTCGGGCACCTTGATGGAGTCGTAGGCGTACTCGGCGAGCATCTCGGGGGTGATGGCGGTGGGGACGTCGGGGGCGGCGGTCTCGTCGGCCCAGAACATGAGCTGGTCGTCGCACTCGCGCGCCGCGGCGTCGTCCACCCGGTTGGGGTTGCGCACGGCGCGCCACCACATGCCGTCGCCCTGCCGGTCCATGGCGTAGTTCTCGGGGTTCCCGTCGCCGCCGTCGCGGTAGTGCTCGTGCATGAGGTCCGTGCCCCACCGCAGGCTGCTGTTGACCGGGACGAGGTCCTGGTTGTCGATGGCTTCGACCGCGTCCCGCAGTTCCCGCGGGCTGGCCACCGGCTCGTGCCAGCAGGCGGGCGGCGTCCAGTTCGTGTCCACCGCGCTGATGGGCTGCCCGCCCTGCCCCCCGCCCGAGGTCTGCCGGACGACGACCTGGGTGGCGGTGGCGCTGAGGGTCCCCTCGTCGGGATCGTTGTCGCCCTCCAGGCCGATGCCGTCCTGGGCGGACGCGTGCTGCGTGAGCGGCAGCAACAGCACCGCCGCGGCGACGGGGAGGATCGCCGGTCTGCGGAACCTCATGGCGACAGCCCGCCCGCGTCGCACGCGTCCCGGTGGTTGGTGACGTCGGCCGTCTGCCACGCGCCTTCGTCGTTCTTCTGCAGCGTCGTGCGGTACTCGACGTACTCGTACGGGTCCGCCTGGGTCAGGACCTTGCCGGTTTCCCGGTTCTTCTGGTCCACCTCGCGCTCGTCGGAGCAGAAGCGGAGCCTGGCGGTGGTGCCGTTGTCGGCGACCTTCACCTCCGGGGCGAAGAAGCGGAAGGTGCCCTCCACGGTGGCGCCGGCGTCCCTGAACTCGCCGATCCACTCCTGCAAGGACGTCCAGGCGCCCGTGCCCTTCATGTTGTAGAGCGCGATGAACTCCGTGTTCGGGTTCGGCGGATTCCGCGTGATGGCCTCGTACGTCGCCCGCTGGCGCTGCGCGCCGGAGTCCAGCACCGCCTGCTCCTCCGGGTCGTCCGACTCCCAGCCCTCGAAGACCAGCTCCACGCTCTGCGGCAGCTCGATCTCCGGCGCGTCGGCGTCCGTACCCGGCGCGGACGGCGACGCCGCCGGGCTGCTCTTCGACGCGCCCTCGATCTTGTCGTCCGACGATCCGGAGTCGTCGCCCCCGCACGCGGAGACCAGCAGGGCCGCGGCGGCGACCGCCGCGAGGGTGGCTGAGCGGTAGGGGCGGCGGACCACGTCGACTCCAGCGGCGGTTCGGGGACGTTGAGTGACACGACGCTATCAACGCGCGAACGGTTCCAGCAGCCGCCGCCGTCCGCACGCCGAACGGCCCCTCCCGGGTGGGTGGTCGGGAGGGGCCGTGTCTGCGGGGCGGGCCTGCGCGGCGCCGGGGCGCCGGGGGTCAGGCCGCCAGCGGGACCTCCTGGCGGTCGTGCCCGCCCGGCGCCGCGGCGTCGGCCGTCGCGCCGGCCGGGGTCAGGGCCAGGTCCAGGACGTGGCGGACGTCCGAGACCGGGTGGACCTCCAGCTTCTCCAGGACCTCCGCCGGCACGTCGTCCAGGTCCGGCTCGTTCCGCTTCGGGATGATCACCGTGGTGACCCCCGCCCGGTGCGCCGCCAGCAGCTTCTGCTTGACGCCGCCGATCGGCAGCACCCGGCCCGTCAGCGACACCTCGCCGGTCATCGCCACGTCCGTGCGCACCTGCCGCCCGCTGAGCAGCGACGCCAGTGCCGTCGTCATGGTGATGCCCGCGCTCGGGCCGTCCTTCGGGACCGCGCCCGCGGGTACGTGCAGGTGGATGCCCCGGTCCTTGAGGTCGGCCACCGGCAGCTCCAGCTCCGCGCCGTGCGAGCGGAGGAAGGAGAGCGCGATGTGCGCCGACTCCTTCATCACGTCGCCCAGCTGTCCCGTCAGGGTCAGCCCGGACGCGCCCGACTCGGGGTCGGCCAGCGACGCCTCGATGTAGAGCACGTCGCCGCCGGCGCCCGTCACCGCCAGGCCGGTCGCCACGCCGGGGACCGCCGTGCGGCGCTCGGCCGGGTCGGTGGCGGACTCCGGGGTGTGGTGGGGGCGGCCGATCAGCGGGCGGAGCCCGTCGACGCCGACCGGGTACGGCAGCTTCGCGTCGCCCAGTTCGTGCTGCGCCGCGATCTTGCGGAGCAGCCGGGCGAGGGCGCGCTCCAGGTTCCGCACGCCCGCCTCGCGGGTGTACTCGCCGGCCAGCTTCCGCAGCGCGTCGTCCTCGACGGCGACCTCGCCGGGCTCCAGGCCCGCGCGCTCCAGCTGCCGCGGCAGCAGGTGGTCGCGGGCGATGGTGACCTTCTCGTCCTCGGTGTAGCCGTCGAGGCGGACCAGTTCCATCCGGTCCAGCAGCGCCTCGGGGATGGCTTCGAGGACGTTGGCGGTGGCGAGGAAGACGACGTCGGACAGGTCCAGCTCGACTTCCAGGTAGTGGTCGCGGAACGTGTGGTTCTGCGCCGGGTCCAGGACCTCCAGCAGGGCCGCGGCCGGGTCGCCGCGGAAGTCGGAGCCGACCTTGTCGATCTCGTCGAGGAGCACGACCGGGTTCATGGACCCGGCCTCCTTGATGGCGCGCACGACGCGGCCGGGCAGCGCGCCGACGTACGTGCGCCGGTGGCCGCGGATCTCCGCCTCGTCGCGGACGCCACCGAGCGCGACCCGGACGAACTTGCGCCCCATGGCCCGTGCCACGGACTCGCCCAGCGAGGTCTTGCCGACGCCGGGCGGGCCGACGAGCGCGAGCACGGCGCCGCCGCGCCGGCCGCCGACGAGGCCCAGGCCCCGGTCGGCGCGGCGCTTGCGCACGGCCAGGTATTCGGTGATGCGCTCCTTGACGTCCTCCAGGCCCGCGTGGTCGGCGTCCAGGATCTCCTTGGCGCCGGTGATGTCGTACGCGTCCTCCGTGCGCTCGCTCCACGGCATCTCCAGGACCGTGTCGAGCCACGTCCTGATCCAGCCGGTCTCGGGCGAGGCGTCGGAGCTGCGCTCCAGCTTGTCGACCTCCTTCAGGGCCGCCTCGCGGACCTTCTCGGGGAGGTCGGCGGCCTCGACCCGGGCGCGGTAGTCGTCGGACTCCTCGCCGTCGGGCTCGCCGTTCAGCTCGCGCAGCTCCTTGCGTACGGCCTCCAGCTGGCGCCGCAGCAGGAACTCGCGCTGCTGCTTGTCGACGCCTTCCTGGACGTCCTTGGCGATGGACTCGGCGACGTCCTGCTCGGCCAGGTGGTCCTTGAGCCACTGCGTGGCCAGCCTGAGCCGGGCCACCGGGTCGGTGGTCTCCAGCAGTTCCAGGCGCTGCTCGGCGGTGAGGAACGGCGAGTAGCCGGAGTTGTCGGCGAGCTGGCCGACGTCGTCGATCTGCTGCACCCGGTCGACGACCTGCCAGGCGCCGCGCTTGCGCAGCCAGTCGGTCGCGACCGCCTTGTACTCCTTCATCAGCTCCGCGACGGCGCCGGGAACGGGATCGGGTACGGACTCCTCGATCTCCGTGCCCTCCACCCACAGCGCGGCCCCGGGGCCGGTGGTGCCGGCGCCGATGCGGATCCGGGTGACGCCGCGGATGAGCGCGCCCGGGTCGCCGTCGGCCAGCCGGCCGACCTGCTCGACACGGCCGAGGACACCCGTGCCCGCGTAGGTGCCGTCGACCCGTGGGACGAGCAGCACCCGTGGTTTGTGTCCGCTGCCGCGGGCCGCGGCCTGCGCGGCCTCGACCGCGGCCCGCACCTCGCGGTCCGAGAGGTCGAGCGGCACGACCATGCCGGGGAGCACGACGTCTTGGTCGGCGGAGTCGAGCGGCAGGACGGGCAGGGCCAGCGGCGTGTTCGAGCGGGACTCAGTAGCCATTGATCTCCCCTTCGGCATGCAAGTTGAGTTACATGGGCTCAACCCGGAGCGGGGCCGTGGTGTTCCCGGCCGTCTGTTCGCTGCCAGCGATCGGGCAGGATGGGGCCATGAGCAGCGAGAACGACGGGGGCCCCGCCGTGACGGTCGACCGCAGGTCCGGCCCGTACGGGGAGGTCGTGCTGCGGCGGCGCGGCGCGCACCACGAGATCATCGCGAACGGCGTCTTCCTCATGGACACCTCCGACGGCCGCTCGGAGCGACTGCTGATCCGGGCGGCGGCGGAGGCGCTCGACCCGGCGACGGCGGCACCGGCGGTGCTGATCGGCGGGCTCGGCGTCGGCTTCTCGCTCGCCGAGGCGGCGGCGGACCCGCGGTGGGCGCGTATCACGGTGGTCGAACGCGAGCCGGCGGTCATCGACTGGCACACGGGCCCCGCGCCCGGCGCCCCCCTCGCGAGCCTCAGCGGCCCCGCCCTCGCCGACCCCCGCGTGGAACTCGTCGCCGCCGACCTCCTCGACCACCTCGCCATCGCCCCCCGCTCCTTCCGCGCCCTCTACGATGCGATCTGCCTCGACATCGACAACGGCCCCGACTGGACCGTCACCGACGGCAACGCCGGCCTCTACGCCCCCGCCGGCCTCGCCGCCTGCCGGGACCGCCTCGCCCCCGGCGGCGTCCTCGCCGTCTGGTCGGCGCGCCCCTCGCCGGAGTTCGAGGACGCCCTCCGCGCCGCCGGCTTCACCGGCGTACGTACCGAGGAGATCCCGGTACGCCGCGGCGCACCGGACGCCGTCCACCTCGCCGTCCGCCCACCGGACACCGGGGGCGGAACGCGGCCCGGAGCTGTCCGTTTCCCGTAGCCGAGGCGTGTCACCGCCCCATACGCTGCTAACGGAACCGGAGGGCCTACGGGGAAGAGACGCGAGGGCCACGAGAACATGGCAGACAGACAAGCCCTGAACGGCCGCGCTGACCACGCGGCCGCGGTGACGCCCGGCGCCCAGCGCAGGGTGCTGGTCGTCGAGGACGACCCGACCATCGGGCAGGCGATATCGGCGCGGCTGCGCGCCGAGGGCTTCCAGGTACGCACGGCCGGCGACGGCCCGGCGGCGGTCACGACCGCCGCGGAGTGGGCGCCCGACCTGCTCGTGCTCGACGTGATGCTGCCCGGCTTCGACGGTCTTGAGGTGTGCCGGCGGGTGCAGGCGCAGCGGCTCGTGCCGGTGCTGATGCTCACCGCGCGGGACGACGAGACGGACATGCTCGTCGGCCTCGGCGTCGGCGCCGACGACTACATGACCAAGCCGTTCTCCATGCGGGAGCTGGCCGCGCGGGTGCACGTGCTACTGCGCCGCGTGGAGCGCGCCACGCAGGCGGCGGGCACCGCCCGGGACGACACGCTGCGCCTGGGCGAGCTGGAGATCGACCACACCGAGCGGCGGGTGCGCGTCGGGGGGGACGACGTGCATCTGACGCCGACGGAGTTCGAGCTGCTGGCGTGTCTGGCGAACCAGCCGCGGGCGGTGCTGTCCCGCGAGCAGCTCCTGGTGGAGGTCTGGGAGTGGGAGGACGCCTCGGGGACGCGCACCGTCGACAGCCACATCAAGGCGCTGCGCCGCAAGATAGGCGCGGAGCGGATCCGTACCGTGCACGGCGTGGGGTACGCGCTGGAGACCCCGGTCACATGACGGCGGCGGACGGCGGCGCGGAGGCCGGGTTCTGGCGCCGGGTGTGGGACGCGCTGCGCCCGCTGGACCCGCTGCGCTCGGTGAACGCCGCGCTGGGCGCCCTGGTCATCGGCTCGGTGGTGATCGCCACCGGGCTGGTGTGGGTGGCGATCCGCTCCTCCACGGAGGTCCGGCTGATCACGGTCTTCTCGCTCATCGCCTCGCTGCTCATCACCCAGTTCGTGGGGCAGCGGCTGACGTCGCCGCTGGTGCAGATGACCGCGGTCACCCGGGCCATGGCGCACGGCGACTACACCGCCCGGCTGGCCACCCGCCGCCGCGACGAGTTCGGCGAGCTGGCGCAGACGTTCAACCGCATGGCGGCCGACCTGCAGTCCGTCGACCGGCACCGCAAGGAGCTGGTCGCCAACGTCTCGCACGAGCTGCGCACCCCGATCGCCGCCCTGCGCGCGGTGCTGGAGAACGTCGTGGACGGCGTCTCCGAGGCCGACCCGGACACGATGCGCACGGCGCTGCGCCAGACGGAGCGGCTGGGCCGGCTGGTGGAGCAGCTGCTCGACCTGTCGCGGATCGACAGCGGGGTGGTGCCGCTGCGGCTGCGGCGCTTCGCGGTGGAGCCCTATCTGGCGGGCGTGCTGAAGGAGGCGCACTTCGGCCCCGGCCCGCGGGGGCGCGGCGACGTACGGCTGCAGCTGGACGTGTGGCCGCCCGAGCTGGTCGTACGGGCCGACGCCGAGCGCCTGCACCAGGCGATGGCGAACCTCATCGACAATGCCGTGAAACACAGCCCGCCCGGCGGCCGGGTCACCGTGCGTGCCCGCTCCGGTACGGAGGCGGGCGGGCTGGAGGTGGAGGTGCTCGACGAGGGCCCCGGCATCCCCGCCGCCGAGCGGCACCGGGTCTTCGAGCGCTTCAACCGCGGCCGGGAGAGCGGGGCGCTCGGCGACCACGGGGCGGACGGCGGCGGCACCGGGCTGGGGCTGGCCATCGCGCGCTGGGCCGTGGATCTGCACGGCGGCCGGATCGGGGTGGCCGAATCACCCCGCGGCTGCCGGATCAGGCTCACCCTTCCCGGTTAACGCCCGTTCGTGACTTGACCTACACTTGACCTCGGCCGAGCGTGGGAACGGACGCGCAACGGCGGAAGAGCAGCCGGTGAACTGCCCCGCACGAGGACGGGGCGCGGCGCCACCGCCCCGATGCCCCCATGCCGAACGCGGGCAAACTCTTTCTGATTCCCGCCAGATTCGGAGCCCAAACCACGTTCGCATTGTGACTTGCGCGACCTCCGGCGGGTGCGGCCTGCACGTACCTGCTCCGGAGGCGTAGCCTTGTTTTCCGCTGTCCATCACCTTGTGAAGCGGAAGAGGGCGGTTGCCGCCGTGTCGTCACAGTCCCCTAAGAGCAGCTCGTCGAGCGGCTCGTCGAGCGTCCGAACCGAAGAGCCGAGCCAGGGCCGGGACCCTGCCGCGGCGTTCGGTCCCAACGAGTGGCTCGTCGACGAGATCTATCAGCAGTACCTCCAGGACCCGAACTCCGTGGACCGGGCCTGGTGGGACTTCTTCGCCGACTACAAGCCGGGCGCCGCCGCCGGTAACCAGGGGGCAGCGACCCAGACGCCGGCCGGCGCGCGCGCCGCGCCCCCGGCGCCGGACGGCCCGCAGCCCGCCGCCGAGCCGGCCGCACCCGCGGCC
>NZ_BAAAPF010000251.1:0-10636 GCF_039531005.1 Streptomyces synnematoformans | reverse complement strand
CGTCGCGCCGGTGGCGTGGACGGTGCCGCCGCAGGTGTCCCGGACGTCGCGGGCGCCGCCGACGGCTCAGCCGGCGCCTCAGACGCCGGGGCCGGCGGCTGCGCCGCCGCCGGTGCGGCCACCGCGGTCTCCCGCTCCTGGCGCTGACGGCGCAAGGAGCGCCGCAGCGGCTCCGGGTCCATGCCCTCGTTGACCGCCTGGTGGAGCAGCCGCGCGAACAGGTACTCCGGGTCGGACTCCAGCGCCCGGCCGAACGCGACCCGGGCCGCTGCCTCGTCGCCGGTCGACAAGGCCACCCAGCCGGCGAGGGTCAGCGGGGCCGCGGCGTGTTCCCCATAGGCCCCGACGCAGCGGCGGGCCAGCGCCCGCCAGAGCCGCAGCGCCCCGTCGGCCTCGGGGCCCTCCATCCGCTCGGCGGCGCGGTCGCGGGTGAGCCGGTCCTGCAGGCCGACGATGAGGTCCGCGCACTCGCCGTCGGTGAGCAGCGTGTCGTCCCGCGCGTCCGTGTCCGCCGCCGCCTCCCCCGCGGGCGGCGGAGCCTCGGTGAGCCGGGCGATCAGCCGGTCCGCCAGCTGCACGGTCTCCTCCCGTACGGTCTCCCGGCCGGTCTCTGCCAGGATCCGCGGCACGAGCGAGCCGCCGGCGGCGTCGAACGCCCGCGTCTGCCGGTCGCCGTCCGGGTGCCGGGGGGTGAGGCGGCTCTCCAGCGCGCGCAGCGACCCGGGCCGCTGCATGCCCGCGTAGGTCGCGGCGGCGGCCAGGGCGGAGCGGCCGGGCGGATCCAGCGCCGTGCCCTCGGGGGGACAGCAGCGCTCGTCGGGGCAGAGGTACGACCAGAAGCGCCCGGCGGAGATGCACAGCGCCTCCACGACAGGCACCTCCAGCCGTCCGCAGGCCACGCGCAGGCCCTCCGCGAGCGGCCGCAGCCGCTCCATGACTGCTCCCGGCCGCTCTCCCGCCGCGGGATCCTGGCAGAGGAAGACGACGATGCCGTCCGGCTTGCCGCCCCGCGTGGCGCTGCCTTCGACGAGGCACTCGGCGAGCTGTGCCGCGACATCCGGCCAGCCGTCGCGGTCCGGCGGGATCCCGAGCCGCAGCCGGCCGCCGAACCGCCCGCGCTCGCCGTGCAGCGCGGCGAGGACGACGCTGTCGTCCGGGTGGAAGCCCATCAGGTACGGCAGGGCGTCCGCCAGCTCGGCGGGGCTGCGGAGAACGACCTGCGTTTCGTTGTGCGATGTCATGGCACGAGGGTTTCGTGTCTCCGCGAGATCCGCGACCCCTGTGGATAACCCCTGACCGGGTCATGCCAGCGCCCTTTCCGGGCTCGGGAGATCCGGCCAACTCGCGTGTTGGCCGGTTCGGTTCGGGGCCTGCGGTGCGGGCGGCCTCTACGGTGGCGCGGGGGGTCGGCTTCCGGCGTCGCACACGACGAGAAGGGGCAACGTGCCATGACATCCGACGCGCACGACGACAACCTCGCTCCCCCGTCACCCGAGGAGGTCGGTTCCGCGTACGACCGGTTCGGCCCGCTGTACGACCTGACGCTGGGCACCTCCGCCATCCACGTCGGCCGGTGGTCGGCGGCGGGCCCGGCCGACGGCGCGGGGCCGCCGCCGACGACGCTCGGTGAACTGTCCGACCAGGCCATGGACCGGCAGACCGACTACTACGCGGCCGCGCTAGCGCCGCGCGCCGGCGACCACGTGCTCGACATCGGCAGCGGCACCGGCGGTCCGGCCGTGCGGCTGGCGGAGCGCACCGGCGCGCGGGTCACGGGGATCACCGTCAGCGAGACGCAGGTCGCCCGGTCCCGGGAGAGCGCCGCCGCGGCGGCGCTCTCGGACCGGGTGTCGTTCGTCCTCGCCGACGCGCTGGAACTCCCCTACGAGGACGCCTCGTTCGACGCGGCGTGGGCCATCGACTCCTTCTCACACATCGCCGACCGGCTGCGCGGCCTGCGCCAGGCGTGGCGGGTGCTGCCGCGCGGCGGGCGGCTGCTGATGACGGAGTTCACCCGCCGCGGCGACCCGTCGCACGCGCAGCTGGAGACGTTCCGGCAGGTGTGGACGTCGCCGCCGCCGCTGCCGCTGGCGGAGGGGCTGCGGCTGGCGTACGAGGCGGGCTTCGAGCTGGTGCGGCTGGAGGACCAGACCCACGACGTCGTCATGAACGGCGAGGTCATGACGGTCCTGTACCGGGACCGCCACGACGCGGTCCTGGAGCGCTACGGCCCCGAGACGACCGCGGCCCTGGACGCGGCGATCCCGGTGTTCCGCACCTTCGTCCGCGACCACCTCGGCTACTACCTGTACCTGCTGCGCAAGCCGTAGGCGTGCGGGCGCCGGCCGCGGCCGGCGCCCGCCTCAGCCGGTCGCCGCGAGGACCAGCGGCAGGGCTCCCGCGGCGCCGGCCCGCCGCAGCAGGCGGGCGGCGACCGCGAGGGTCCAGCCGGAGTCGGTGCAGTCGTCGACGAGCAGCACCGGGCCCGGGTTGGCGGCCAGGGCGGCGGCGAGGTCGTCGGAGACGGCGAAGGCGCCGATCAGGGTGGCGAGCCGCTGGGCGGAGTTGCTGCGGCGGGGGCCGGGGCCGCCGTCCGGGCCGGTGTACGTCAGCGTGCCGAGGTACGGCAGGTGTCCGACGTTCGCGATGCCCCGGGCGAGCGAGTCGACCAGCAGGGGCCGGGTCGTGGACGGCACGGCGACGACTCCCACGGGCCGTGCCGCCGCCTGCGGGCCGCCGGACGCCCAGCCGGCCGGGGAGCGCGCCCAGTCGGCGAGGACGTCGACCGACGCGCGCAGTACGTCGTCGGGGACGGGGCCGTCCGCGGCGTTCTCCGCGAGCAGCGGCCGCAGCCGGTTGCCCCAGCCGATGTCGGAGAGACGTCCCAGGGCGCGGCCGGCGGCGCACTGCTCCCCGGCCGGGATACGGCCTTTGAGTTCGATGCCGAGCGCGGGCATGCCCGTCGGCCACATCCGCCGCGGCTCGACCTCGGTCCCGGGCCGGTCCAGCTCCTTCTCGGCGCCGGTCAGGGCGTCCGCCGACACGCCCGCGTCGATCCAGGCCCCCGCGCAGTTGTCGCAGCGGCCGCAGGGGGCCGCGCCCTCGTCGTCCAGCTGCCCGCGCAGGAACTCCATCCGGCAGCCGGACGTGTTCACGTAGTCCCGCATGGCCTGCTGTTCGGCCGCGCGCTGCCGCGCCACCCACGCGTACCGCTCGGCGTCGTAGTCCCACTGCCGGCCGGTGGCCGTCCAGCCGCCCTTGACGCGCCGGACGGCGCCGTCGACGTCGAGGACCTTCAGCATCGTCTCCAGCCGGGTGCGCCGCAGGTCGACGGCGGCCTCCAGGGCCGGGACGGACAGCGGGCGGCCGGCGTCGGCGAGGGCCGCGAGGGTCTGGCGGACCTGGGTCTCGGGCGGGAAGGCGGTGTCGGCGAAGTACCGCCAGATCGCCTCGTCCTCGCGGCCGGGGAGCAGCAGCACGTCGGCGTGGTCGACGCCGCGGCCGGCGCGGCCCACCTGCTGGTAGTACGCGATCGGGGAGGACGGCGAGCCGAGGTGGACGACGAAGCCCAGGTCCGGCTTGTCGAAGCCCATGCCCAGCGCGGACGTCGCGACCAGCGCCTTGACCCGGTTCGCCAGCAGGTCCTCCTCGGCCTGCAGCCGGTCGGCGTTCTCCGTGCGGCCCGTGTACGAGGCGACGGGGAAGCCGCGCTGCCGCAGGAAGGCGGCGGCCTCCTCGGCGGCGGCGACGGTGAGGGCGTAGACGATCCCGGAGCCGGGCAGCTCGCCGAGGTGCTCGGCGAGCCAGGCGAGGCGGTGCGCCGCGTCCGGCAGCCGGACGACGCCGAGCCGCAGGCTCTCCCGGTCCAGCGGGCCGCGCAGCACCAGGGCCTCGCTGCCGCCGGTGCCGAGCTGCTCGGCGACGTCGGCGGTCACGCGCGCGTTGGCGGTCGCGGTCGTCGCCAGCACCGGCACGCCCGCGGGCAGGTCGGCGAGCATGGCGCGCAGCCGGCGGTAGTCGGGGCGGAAGTCGTGCCCCCAGTCGGAGATGCAGTGGGCCTCGTCGACGACGAGGAGGCCGGTGGTGGCGGCCAGCTCGGGCAGCAGGCGGTCGCGGAAGTCCACCGAGTTGAGCCGCTCGGGGCTGACGAGGAGCACGTCGGTCTCGCCGCGCTCGACCTCCTCGTGGACGGCCCCCCACTCCTCGGGGTTGGCCGAGTTGATCGTACGGGCGCGGATGCCGGCCCGGGCGGCGGCCTCGACCTGGTTGCGCATGAGCGCCAGCAGCGGCGACACGATGACCGTGGGCCCGGCGCCGCGGCGGCGCAGCAGCGCCGTGGCCACGAAGTACACCGCGGACTTGCCCCATCCGGTGCGCTGCACCACCAGGGCGCGGCGGCGCTCCGACACCAGGGCCGCCACGGCCTGCCACTGGTCCTCGCGCAGCCGGGCCGGGCCGCCGGGGGCGCCGACGAGCCCGGCGAGAACGGCGTCGGCTTCGGCGCGCAGCTCCTGATCGTCCATGCCCCCATGCAACCCGATGGCACTGACAGTCGGCCACCTCACGCACGGTGACGGTTACGGAGGCGCAGGTCCACCGCTGCCGGAAAAGATTGATCTGTCGACAATGCCGCATTGCCGCAGGCCATTTCGGCGGGGAGAATTGAGATCGCTCCCAGCGCCGGCCCGGCCCCCGGGCTGCTCGACGCTGCGCGCCCCCGCCCGTTCGCCCCCGCCGTGCGTTCCGTACGCCCCCGACCCCCGGGAGAGCCCTTGGTCTTCGGCCCCGCCACCGGCGACACCGGCCCGTCCGGCCGCATCCTCGAACCTGCCGAGTGGGCGGCGGCCGGGATCCCGCTGCTGCGCAACCCCCGCGAGATCGTCACCGGCCTGCACGCCCGCCACCGGCCCGCGCCGGACACGGCGGTGCTCGCCGTGCTCGACCCCGACGAGCGACTGCGCGCGAGCGCGTCGCTGTCGTGGCGCGAGGCGGGCCGCCCGGACGCCGTCGCGGACGGCTGGGACCTGCGGAACGGGCTGCTGGACCGGCTCCGCCGGGTCATCCCGCACGACCTGCGCCGCCGTTTCCCCGTCCGCACGGCCGTCCTGCTGTACTGCCGCGCCGGGGGCGCCGGGTGGACGGAGGAGGACGGCGCGTGGATGTGGGGGCTGCGGGACGCCTGCACGCTGCACGGGCTGCGCTGCGGCGCGTACATCACGCTCACCGGCGGCGGCTGGGAGGTGCTGGGCGAGGGCCGCGGCGGCCGGCGGCCCTACGCGGAGGGCCCCCCGGTGGACGGCCCGCAGGCGGACGACGGGCCGGACACGGACACCGGCTCCGGCGCGGAAGCGGCGACCCGTGCGCAGACCGGGGCGGCTCCGGGGCCGCGGGCGTGGCAGCCGCCGGACCACGTGCCGCGGGAGCCGGAGCCGGAACCGCCGCCGAAGCCGCGGCAGGAGCCGGAGGCGAGCGTCTCGTGGGCGGTCTGAGGCACCGTCCGCGGGCGGACCGGCCCGGACCGTGCGGTGCTGCGGGCCCGGCCGTGCGGCGCTACGGGCCTGCGGTCCTGCGGGCCGCGGTGCCGCGTCCCGCCCGGCGGGGCGTGCGCCTCAGGCCGAGACGCCCAGCACGCCGTTGATGTAGTCCGCGTCGCCGCACAGGACCAGCAGCGCCGCCGCGCGCGTCATCGCCGCCGGCAGCGCCGCGGCCGTCGCCTCGTCGCCGCCGCCGTTGACGGCGACGACGACCACCTGCCGCCGGGCCAGCCGCGCGGCCGCCCCGGCGTCGGCGTAGAACACGTCCTCACCGGCGGCCTCCTGCGCCCAGTAGCCGTCTTCGCCGAACGACAGCTCGTGGGCCGCCCACGGGTGCAGCTCGCCGGTGGTCAGGACGAGGATCTCGGCCGGCGCGCGGCCGGACTCCAGCAGCCCGTCGACGGCTTCGTCCGCGGCGTCGACGGCACCGTCGGGCGTCGCGGGGACCAGTTGCAGCTGCGGTCCGGCGGCGGGCCTGCCCTGACCGCCGGAGGGTCCGGGACGGGCGCCGGGCGCGGTGGCGCCGGGGCCGCGGCCGCCGGGGCCGGAACGGGATCCGCCACGCGGCCGCACGGGACGGGGGCCTGGGATGGGACGAGGGGGCGCACTGCGGCCCGGGACGCTCTCGTGGGTGGGAGAGTCCTCGGCAGGGAGAGGCATGGGCGCATGTCTATCAAACCGAGGTGACAACCACGTCAGCGGGTGGCCACCTGGCAGCCCCGGCGCTCCGCGGAACGCCGCGCGCCCGGCGCCCGTTCCCGCCACCGCGGCGGGCCCGCGGCCCCGACGGCGGGGCCGCGTACGTCAGATGTCGAGCCCCAGCTGCCCGGCGGCCTCCAGCTCCGCGGTCTCGGGCACGATCCGCGGCCGTTTGAGGTGCTGCCACTTCGCCAGCGCGTCCATGTACGCCCAGGAGACCCGGTGGTGGTGCGTCGGGCCGTGCTCCTCCAGCGCGGCGCGGTGCACGGGCGAGGGGTAGCCGGCGTTGTCGCCGAACGCGTACGGCTCGTACTCGGGCCGTTCGGCGCCCAGTTCGGCCATGCGCGCGTCGCGCTGGACCTTCGCGAGCACGGAGGCGGCGGCGACGGCGACGCACGACTGGTCGCCCTTGATGACCGTACGGACCCGCCAGGGCGCCCCGAGGTAGTCGTGCTTGCCGTCGAGGATGACCGCGTCCGGCCGTACCGGCAGCGCGGCCAGCGCCCGGCCCGCGGCGAGCCGCAGGCACGCCGTCATGCCCAGCTCGTCGATCTCCTGCGACGAGGCGTGGCCCAGCGCGTGCGCGGTGACCCAGCCGGTCAGCTCGGCGGCCAGCTCCTCGCGCCGCGGCACCGTCAACAGCTTGGAGTCGGTGAGCCCTTCGGGTGGGCGGCGCAGGCCGGTGACGGCCGCGCACACGGTGACGGGCCCGGCCCAGGCACCCCGGCCGACCTCGTCGACTCCGGCGACGACCCGGGCGCCGGTGGTGGCGCGCAGGGAGCGTTCGACGCGGTGGGTGGGCGGCTCGTAGGGACTCACGAGGCCAGCTTACGACCCGCCCCCGGGGCGCTGCCGCCCGCCCGTCACCGGGTGTGCAGCAGCGGCACCATCACCTGGTCGACCATCTCGTCCATGTCCTCGTCGCTGAGGTCCCGCCCGGTGGTCTTGTGCCGGTACATCATCATCGCCGGCAGCACGTCGAGCACGAGGTCCCCGTTCACCTCCGGCCGCACGTCCCCCCGCTCGACCCCGCGGCGCAGCAGCTCCGCGATCAGCTCCTTGCCCGGCTCGATGATCTGTCCCATGACCACCTCGTGGAACTGCTCCGCCTGCTCGCGGTCGCACTCGTCGAGCACGGCGCGCAGCGCCTGGCCGCCGCTGGAGTACATCCTGTCGCGGAGAGCCCGGCAGAACTCGGTGAGGTCGGCCCGCAGGCTGCCCCGGTCCGGCTGCGTCTCCAGCGGCGGGACCCCGGCGCGCAGCGCGTCCTCGACGAGCGCCGCCTTCGACGCCCAGCGCCGGTAGACGGCCGCCTTCCCGGTCTGCGCGCGGGCGGCGACGCCCTCGATGGTCAGCCCCTTCCAGCCGGCCGCACCCAGCTGTACGAGGGTGGCGTCGAGGATGGCGCGTTCGAGTACGTCGCCCCTGCGGCGCATGCCGCCCGCCTGGTTCTGGCTGGTCTCGGTGCACGCTCCGGGAGCGGTCCGGCGCGAACTACCCATATCGGTCTCTCCGTCAGCGGTCATAGTGAACGCTTGCGTTCCCTCTCGGGGGCTCCTACGCTCAGTTCGTCAGTGAACGCTACCGTTCACTATTTCACATGTATGGGGAACATGGTGACAACCTCTCAACTGGCCAAAGAGCCGGAGGCGGGCAAGGCCCCCCGCGGCGACCGGCGCAACATGGCGCTGCTCATCATCGCGGCCTGCCAGCTCATGGTCGTTCTCGACGTCACGATCGTGAACATCGCGCTCCCGCACATCCAGGACTCCCTCGACTTCTCCACCACCGGCCTGACCTGGGTCGTCAGTGCATACACCCTCACCTTCGGCGGCCTGCTCCTCCTCGGCGGCCGGGCCGGGGACATCCTCGGCCGGCGCCGCGTCTTCACTTTCGGCATCGCACTGTTCATCGCGGCCTCGCTCCTCGGCGGCTTCGCCCAGGAGCCGTGGCAGCTGCTCGTCGCCCGCGCGCTCCAGGGCGCCGGCGGCGCCATCGCCTCGCCCACCTCGCTGGCGCTGGTCACCACCACTTTCCCCGAGGGCCCCGAGCGCAATCGCGCCTTCGGCGTGTTCGCGGCGGTCTCCGCAGGTGGCGGCGCCATCGGCCTGCTCGCCGGCGGCATGCTCACCGAGTGGCTCAACTGGCGCTGGGTGCTCTTCGTCAACGTACCCATCGGCCTGCTGATCATCGCCGCCGTCCCGCTGTACATCAACGAGTCCGCACGCCACCCCGGACGCTTCGACATCACCGGCGCGCTGACGTCCACCCTCGGCATGGCGGCCCTCGTCTACGGGTTCATCCGCGCCGCCGAGGAGGGCTGGCGGGACGGCCTGTCGATCGGCTCGTTCGTGGCGGCCGCGATCCTGCTCGTGGCGTTCGTCTTCGTCGAACGCAACGCGGCGGACCCGATCACGCCGCTGCACATGTTCGCGGACCGCAACCGCTCCGGTACGTACGTGATCATGCTCAGCCTGGCCGCGGCCATGTTCGGCATCTTCTTCTATCTGGTGCTGTTCGTACAGAACGTCCTCGGCTACAGCCCGATCAAGTCGGGTGTGGCGTTCCTGCCGATCACCGTGGCGATCGTCATCGGCGCGGGCCTCGCCCAGCGGTTCCTGCCGGCGCTCGGGCCCAAGCCGTTCATGGTCGGCGGCTCGGCCATCACCGCGGTCGGCATGGGCTGGATGGTCCTGCTGGACACCGGCAGCTCGTTCATGGGCGGGGTGCTCGGGCCTGAGATCATCTTCGGCTTCGGCATGGGGATGAACTTCGTGACGCTCACCATCACCGCCGTCTCCGGCGTCGCGCAGCACCAGGCGGGCGCCGCCTCCGGCCTGCTCAACGCCACCCAGCAGGTCGGCGGTTCGCTCGGGCTGTCCATCCTGACCACCGTGTTCGGCACCGCCAGCAGGGACGAGGCGGAGAAGCAGCTCCCGTCGTTCATGGCCGAGGCCACGCCGGAGCAGAAGGCGGTCCTGGAGAAGAGCGGCGAGCTGCCGCCGCCGTGGGGCCAGGAAGTGCTCTCCGAGGGCATGTCCCAGGCGTTCCTGGCCGGTACGGCCATGGTCGTGCTCGCCGTGATCGTCGCCGTGGTGGCGATCAAGGTGCGCAAGAGCGACCTTGAGGCCCTGTCCGGCATGGCGGGACCGGGCGCCGCCTGACGCGGCGCTCCCGGAATCCGGCGGCCCCGCCGGTAGCGGGGCGGGGCCGCCGGGGCAGCCCACCCCATACAGCGCCGCGGCCGGTACGCGCAGCGGGGTCTCTGCCGCGGACGGCGTGCTGTCCGCCGCGTACGGCGCCGCCTGCGCCACGCCGCGGGCCCGCGCGTTGCCGGCGCGGGCCCGCGGCCGGGCCGTACCGGCGCGGCCCGGGTGCGTCATGTCCCGGGGACCGCGGGCACCCACTCCGGCAGCGGCTCGGCGCTCCGCACCCACGCCGCCGGCGGGGCGCCGGCCGGCGCACCCGCGAGCACTCCGCCGACGATCGCGCACGTGGTGTCCACGTCCCCGCCGGCCTGCGCCGTCGCCCACAGCGCGCCCGTGAAGTCGCCGAGGTGCCGGGCGGCGGACCACAGGGCGAACGGCACGGTGTCGTGCGCGCTGGTGCGGCGGCCGTTGCCCAGCACGGCGGCCACGGTGGCGACGTCGTCGTAGTCGAGCATGTCGCGCGCGCGGCGCAGCCCCTGCCCGACGGCGCTGCGCGGCACCAGTGCGATCACCTGGTCCAGCAGGGCGGCGCCGGCGGCCAGGCCGGTGCCCGGGGTGCCCGTCGGGGCCGTGGCACCCGTCGGGGCCGTGGCACCCGTCGGGGCCGTGGCGCCCGTCGCGGCCGTACCGGGACTCCGGCCGGCGGCCAGCGCCGCCGCCGCGGCCACCGCCATGCAGCCGGTGACGGCCTCGCGGTGCTGGTGGGTGACGTACGACGAGACCTCCGCCTGCCGCACCGCCTCCTCGACGTCCGCCGCGTACCAGGCGCCCAGCGGCGCCACCCGCATCGCCGCGCCGTTGCCCCAGGACCCCTGCCCGTCGAAGAGGGCGGCGGCGAGCCGGCGCCAGTCCTCGCCGTCGCGCACCCGGCACAGGATCCGGTTCACCGCGCGCCCGTAGCCGCGGGGGCCGCCGGCGTTCTGCCGGCCGGCGAACGACGCCGCCAGCGCGTCCTGCTCGACCCGGCCGTGCGCGGCGAGCACCGCCACCACCGAGCACGCCATCTCCGTGTCGTCCGTCCACCGCCATGGCGCGGGCGGCAGCTCGCGGCGGGTCAGGAGCGAGTAGTTGCCGGGCTCGGCGTACCGGGAGCCGAGCGCGTCGCCGACGGCCAGCCCGCGCAGGCTCGCGAGGGCGCGGGCGAGGCGCGCTTCGGGGTCGGCGGGCAGGCCGGGGACGGCGGCCGGGTCGGGC
>NZ_BAAAPF010000250.1:0-10641 GCF_039531005.1 Streptomyces synnematoformans | reverse complement strand
CGCCCGCGACAGCCCCGCGATGGCCACCGCGCCGAGCAGCAGCCAGCCGGCCCCCGCGAAGACGCTCCAGCCGTGCTCGCGGACGAGCAGCTGCGGCACCGCGTACATCGCGCCGAACAGCCCCGCGTACACCCCCGCGCCCGTCGCCGCCGCGCGCCGGAACAGCGGGTCGCGGACGAGGTCATACGGGACGAACCCCGCGGGCCTGCGCACCGTACGGGCCGCGCAGCCCGCCCCCGCCGCCAGCAGCACGGCCGCGGTGCCGGCGACGGCCGCGGGCGGGAGGTCGAGCGTCGTGGACTGGATGAGGATGAGCAGGCTCGCGGCGGTGAGCGTGAGCAGCACGGCACCGGGCAGATCGGGCGCGCGGCCCGCGCCGCCGCGCGAGGGCGCGAGGCGCAGGCAGAACGGCAGGGCGAGGAGGGAAAGCGCGGGCAGGACGAGCGTCGGCCGCCAGCCGGCCCACTCCGTGACCACGCCGCCCGCGAGCGTCGCGGCGGCCGAGCAGACCGCCATGACGGCACCGAAGACGGCGAGCACCTGCCCGCGCTGCGCGGGCGCGGTGGCCGCGGTGAGCGCCAGCGCGCCGGCCGTCATCGCCCCGGACCCGGCGGCCAGCACGAACCGCCCGGCGACGAGCACCCCGAGGGTCGGCGCCAGCAGGCACACGACGGCGCCCAGCGCGAGCGCCACGGCGCCGGCGGCCAGGGTGCGCCGCACGCCGAGGGCGTCGGAGAGCCGCCCGGCGAGGGCGGTGCCGACACCGAGGGCGAGGGCGTGGGCGGTGAGCACCCAGGTGGCGGCGGTCGGCGAGGCGTCGAGCCCGCGGGCCACGTCGGGCAGGGCGACGCCGGCGGCGGTGACGCCGAAGACGGCGGGCCCGAAGAGCGCCCCGAGCCGCAACCCGACGGACCGGGCCCCGCCGCCGGAACGGAGGGCGGGGGCGGAGGCGGAGGCGGCGGCGCTCACGCGGGCCTCCGGCGGGTGCGGACGGGACGACCGAAAGCGGGAGTCCCGGCAGAGCCCGCGACCACGTCGGCGCCGCCTCCCCCGGTCCCGCCGGACGGGTCGAACACGGCAGACCCGGACGCTGCAGCAACGCCGGATCCGGCGGCCCCGGAGGCAGCAGGGCCGGTTGGCGGGACGCCGCCGGAAGCGGACGCGTCCGCCGTCGCGGCCGCCGCATCAACGCGGGATCCGGTGACCCCGGAGGCAACACGGCCGGTTGGCAGGACGCCGCCGGAAGCGAGGGCGTCCGCCACCGCGACCGCGCGGCCGTCGCCGGAAGCGACGGTCCCGGCGGAACCGGCGACCGCGTCAGCGCCGCCGTCGCGGGCCGGGGCCGGACTCGGCGAAGCCCGCCGGTCCGGGGGCGCCGGAAGGACCCGCGGCCGTCCCGGACGCCGCATCAGCGCCGGGCGGGCCGGAGCCCGCCGACGCGGCTCCGCCGGGGGCGGCGGCGGAGCCGGGGGGCGTGTCGGCTTGCGGGGGCTCGGGCCCGTTCGGCGGTGTGGCCGGGATCGTGCCACCGCTCCCCTCCGGGGGCAGCGCGTGTCCGTGGCGGAAGACGCCGTCCGGGTCGTACGCCGACTTCACCGCCCGCAGCCGGGCGTACGTCTCCGCGTCGTACGCCTCCGCCGCCAGCGACTCCGTTCCCGGGCCCGCGAGGAAGTTGACGTACCGGCCCCCCGTCGACCACGCGCCCAGCGCCGCCCGCACCCCGCTGTCCGTGCCCGGCCCGTACAGCGTCGTCAGGGCGAACGCCGCCGCCCGGCTGCCGACCGCGTCCGGCACCGGCGCCGGGCGTCCGGCCGCGCCGCCGAGGTGGCGCAGCTCCACCGCCCAGTCCCGGCACTCGGCCCCGGGCCCCGCCGCCGTCAGCAGCGCGGCCTCGGCGTCCGCGCCGAACTCCCGGAGCAGGATGCCGCGTTCGTGGTACGGCATCGGCTCGACGGGGTCCTCGAAGATCTCCGCGACGGTGGCGTACGGGCGTATCCGTACCGTGTCCGCGAACGGCGTCGCCGCCTCGCGCAGCGGCCGTACGAACCGCTCCCCCAGCGACTCAAGCGCCCCGACCGGCCCCGGCCCCGGCCCCGGCGCCGCCCCCGCCGACGACCCCTCACCCACCAGCGCCACCCGCACGTGCACCGTCAGCCGCCCGCCCAGCTCCTCCGGCACCCCCGGCCCCGGCGGCAGCCGCAGCAGCGCCAGCGACGTCGTCAGCTCCTCCGGCGCCGTCTCCGTCAGCCGCCGCCACGCGCCCAGCACCGCCGCCGCGTCCGGGCCCGCGTACCGCAGCCCGCCCCCGTACAGCCGCGCCACCGGCACCAGCCGGAACGTCAGCGCCGTCACCACCCCGAAGCCGCTCTTCCCGCCCCCGCGCAGCACCCGGAACAGCTCCGGCTCCCGCTCGGCGGTGACCTCCCGCAGCCGCCCGTCGGCCGTGACCAGCTCCACCGCGGTGACGTGGTCCGCCGCGTAGCCGTAGGTGCGGGCCAGCGGCCCCAGGCCGCCGCCCAGCGTGTAGCCGACGACGCCGACCAGCGGCGACGAGCCGCACAGCGGGGCCAGCCCGTGCGGGGCGGCGGCGTCGACGACCTCCCGCCAGCGGGTGCCGGCGGCGATCCGGGCGGTACGGGCGACCGGGTCGACGTGGACGCCCCGCAGCCGCCGCACCGACACGAGCAGGGTGTCCTCGCCGACCGCCGCCGCCGGCCCGTGGCCCGTCGACTGCACGGCCACCGGCATGCCGCGCTCGGCGGCGTACCGCACGGCGGCCCGCACCTCCACCACCGACGTCACGGCGGCGACGAGCGCCGGCCGGTGGGCCACGATCCGGTTGAAGCCGGCCGACTCCTCTTCGTAGCCGGGTTCGCCCGGCTGCACGTGAGTGAACTCCATGTCCGCGACTCTCCGTCCGGCGCCCGTGCCGACCCATCCCTCAATTGAGGGGAATCACGGGATCGCCCCCGGCCGTTGCACGTGTCGGAGGTGGACGACCGTGCCGACACCCGTTGCCCGCACCCCGCCCGCGCGCGGCGCGGTGCGCGGCGAGCTGCTCGCCCGCGCCGACCGCGCCCCCGACGCGCTGGCGCTCTTCGCCGACGTGTCGGCGCAGCTGCGCCGGCTGCTGCCGTACGACTCCGCCGTCTGGCGCGCCACCGACCCGGCGACCGGGCTGATGACCGCGCCCGTACGCACCGAGAACACCGACAAGCGGGGCTGCTGGGACTACTGGGAGTGCGAGCTGTTCGACGAGCGCGTCAACCGCTTCGCGGACCTGGCGCGGGCCCGGGTGCCGGTCGCCGCGCTGCACGCGTCCACCGGCGGGGAGCCGGAGCGGGCGGCGATCTACCGGCGGTTCCTCCGGCCGCGCGGGCTGCACGACGAGCTGCGGGCGGTGCTGCGGGTGGGGGGCCGGCCGCAGGGGCACCTCAGCCTGTTCCGGCAGCGCGGGCGGGCGCCGTTCAGCGCCGCGGAGGAGCGGGTGGTGGCGGGGCTGACGACGCCGCTGGCCCGCCGGCTGCGCTCGTACGCCGAGCCGGCGCCCGCGGGTGCGGAGCCGGCCGGGCGCGAGGCGGCGGCGGGGCGCCGGGAGGCGGCGGGGCGCGAGGAGCCCGGGCTGCTGCTCTTCGACGCCGACGCCCGTCTCGTCTCCGCGAACGACGCCGCCCGCCGCCACCTCGCCGCGCTCCCGCCGGGGCCGACGCGGGCGTCGGCGCTGGGTCTTGCGGTGCCGGCGTGGCTGCACGGGGTGGTGCTGCAGGCCCGGGCGGCGACGGCGGGGGCACCTCCCGCGCCGCCCACGCCGCCCGCGCCCGCACCGCGCATCCGGCTCCGTACCGCCGCCGGCCGGTGGCTGACCTGCCACGCCTCCCGCCTCCACGGCGCCGACGGCGCCGCCCGGTCCACCGCCGTCGTCATCGAGCCCGCGGCCGCCGCCGAGATCGCCCCGCTGCTCGCCGACGCGTACGAACTGACCGCCCGCGAACTGGAGATCACCCGCCTCCTCGCCCGCGGCCTGGCCACCGAGGGCATCGCCGCCGAGCTGTTCCTCTCCCCGCACACCGTGCGCGACCACATCAAGGCGGTCTTCGACAAGACCGGCGTCTCCACGCGCGGGGCGCTCGTCGGCAAGCTCTTCCTGGAGCAGTACGAGCCCGCGGCGGCGGCCGAAACGGTCCGTACCCGGCGGTGACCGGCGGAGACAGGACGTACGGTGCAGGTTGTGGGCATAGATCGAGAGGGTCGGAACCGCGGTCCCGACCCGGCCGGGCTGCGGCTCCGGCCGCCGCACCACCGCGTGGACCGCAGGGCCGTCGCGTGGTGGCGCACCCGGCTGCTGCTGGCGGCGGCGGTGCCGGCCGGGGTGCTGGCGGTGCTGGGCGCGCTGCTCGGGCCGGCCCGGTTCTGGCTGCTGGTGGCGGGCGCGGGGGTGGCCGCGGCGGGGCTGGCGGCGGGTCTTGGGCTGCCGGCGTGGTACTACCGCGTGCACCGGTGGGAGGTCACGGACGACGCGGTGTACGTCCGTACCGGCTACTTCTGGGTCGACTCCCGGATCGCGCCGATGTCGCGGATCCAGACGGTGGACACCGAACGCGGGCCGCTGCAGCGGGCGTTCGGGCTGGCGGCGGTGACGGTGACGACGGCGTCGGCGAAGGGGGCGCTGCGGATCGAGGCGCTGGACCACGAGGAGGCGGCGGAGCTGGCCGAGCAGTTGGCGCTGGCGACGCAGAAGACCCCGGGGGACGCGACGTGAACGCAGACGCGGACACGGACGCGGACACGAGCGCGGGCACAGACGCGGGCACAGACGCGGGCGCAGACGCAGACACGGAAACGCGCGCCGGCACGGACTCAGGCGCAGACACGGCCCCGGGCGCAACCGCAGCCGCCGCCGCAACCGCCCCCGCAGGCACACCCCCGGACGCGGCCCCCTGGCGGCGCCTCCACCCCCTCTCCCTCCTCGTCACCGCCCAGCTCCTCGCCGGCGCCGCCTTCGGCGCCGGCGTCCCCGTCGGCGCCGGGCTCGCCGCCCACATCCCCTTCCGCGCCGCCGTGGCCTGGGTGCTGGCCGGCTCCGCGCTGCTGCTCGCGGGCGGGCTCGCGGTGGACGTCCTGCGCCTGCGCCACACCCGCTACCGCGTCGGCGCCGAGCGCGTCGAGCTGCGTACCGGCGTCCTGTTCACGACCCGGCGCTCCCTCCCCCGCGACCGGATCCGCTCCGTCGACCTCACCGCGCACCCCCTCCTCCGCCTCCTCGGCCTGGTGAAGGTCCGTATCGGCACCGGCGACCAGACGGCGGGCGGCGAGTCCCCGCTGCAGCTGTCGCCGGTGCGGCGCGCGGAGGGCGAGTCGCTGCGGCGCGCGCTGCTGCGCCGGGCCGGGCCCGCCGCGGGCGGCAGCACGGAGGGGCGGCTCGCGGCCCTCGTCCCCCGCTGGATCCGCTACGCGCCGCTGTCCTTCCTCACGCCGCTGCTGGCGATGACGGGGTGGGGCGCGGTGATGCAGGTCAGCCAGTGGTTCGGCGCCGAGGAGACGGTCGTCGACCTGGTGCGGGATACGTTCAGCCCGCTGCCGGCAGGGTGGACGGTGCTGGCCCTGACGCTGCTGTTCCTGTCGGCGGGGGTCGTGGGCTCGTTCGGGACGTGGGCCGAGATGTGGTGGAACTACCGGCTGGAGCGCGAGCCGGACGGCACGCTGCGCGTGCGGCGCGGGCTGCTGACGACCCGGTCGATATCGCTGGAGGAGGCGCGGCTGCGCGGCGTCGACGTCGTGGAGCCGCTGGGCGTACGGCTGTCGGGCGCGGCGCGGGTGGACGCGGTCGCGACCGGCCTGTCCCGCAGGGACAGCGAGGAGAACGACCTCAGCACGCTGCTGCCCGCGGCCCCGCGTGCCGTCGCCGACGAGGTGGCGGCCCGGGTGCTGCGCGCCCCCGTCGCCCTGACCCGGCCGGAGCTGGCCCCGCACCCGCGGGCGGCGCTCGCGCGCCGGCTGCGGTGGTCGCTGGGCGCGGCGCTGGTGCCGGTGGCGGTGCTGCTGCTCCTGGCGGCGGCGCTGTCGGTACGGGGGCTGGCGTACGCGGGGGCGGCGACCGCGGCGGTGCTGCTGCCGGCGGCGGCGCTGCTGGCGCGGGACGCGTACCGGAGCCTGGGGCACGGGCTGGCGGGCCCGTACCTGGTGGTGCGCAGCGGCACCCTGCGGCGCTCCACGGTGGCGCTGCGGCGGGACGGGGTGGTCGGCTGGACGGTGCGGCAGTCGCTGTTCCAGCGCCGCGCGGGGCTGGTGACGCTGCGGGCGACGACGGCGGCGGGGGCGCAGGCGTACGCGGCGTACGACGTGGGGGAGGCGCAGGGGCTGCGGTTCGCGGAGGAGGCGGTGCCGGAGTTGCTGGCGCCGTTCCTGGTGCCGGACGACGGGGCCGTGGAGCGGCCGGTTGAGCGGACTTGTCCAGACCGGTGGAGTCCCGTGCGCACTTGATTGGTCTCTACCTCTTGACCGTACCCCGTCATTGGATAAGGTCTAGACCAACACCCGCTCGCCCGCCCGCAGTCGACAGCGCGCGAAAGCAGCGTGCGCGGACGGCGAACCGCGGGACCACCCGTGGCCACATGCGCGTCCTCCCATGTCACGCGACCCCAGGAGTTGACATGCACACGAAACGAAGACTGGCGGCAGTGGTCGGCGCGGCCGTCGCCCCCGTCCTGGCGGTGAGCCTCCCCGCCCCGTCGGCCAGCGCACACGGCTGGGTCACGTCCCCGTCGAGCCGGCAGGACCAGTGCGCGCAGGGCGTCGTCAGCTGCGGCCAGATCAAGTACGAGCCGCAGAGCGTCGAGGGCCCGAAGGGCCTGACGAGCTGCAGCGGCGGCAACGGGCAGTTCGCCGAGCTGAACGACGACAGCAAGGGCTGGCGCGTCAGCCCGGTCGCCGGCTCGACCACGTTCAGCTGGCACCTCACCGCCCGCCACCGCACCAGCACCTGGCAGTACTTCATCGGCGGCACGAAGATCGCCGAGTTCAACGACGGGGGTGCCCAGCCTCCCGCCGACGTGTACCACAACGTGAACTTCGGCAACTTCACCGGCAAGCAGAAGGTCCTCGCCGTCTGGAACGTCTACGACACCGGCAACGCCTTCTACTCCTGCATCGACGTCAACATCGGCGGCGACGGCGGCCCGGGTCCGGGCGAGCCCGACGAGTGCACCGCGGCGCCGTGGGACGCGGGCTCGGTGTACACCGGCGGCAACACCGTCACCCACGACGGCCACACCTGGCGCGCCAAGTGGTGGACCCGGGGCGAGACCCCCGGCGCCGGCACCGGCGTGTGGGAGGACCTCGGCCCCTGCGCGTAAGCGCCGGGCCGCACCTGTACGGACCGCGCCCCGCCACCGTGAAGGCCCCCCGGTGGCGGGGCGCAGCCCCGGAGCCTCCGAGTCTGCCGAAGCCTGCCGAAGCCTGCTGAAAAATCTCCCGCCGAGATGTCGAGAACCCCCGCGCGGCCCCGTCCCAGGGGTGCACACGGCCACAATGGGCCGTACCTCGGCAAGGAGAGACCACCATGGCCAAGTACCTGCTGCTCAAGCACTACCGGGGCGCGCCCGCGCCGGTCAACGACGTCCCGATGGACCAGTGGGAGCCGGAGGAGGTCACGGCCCACGTCCGGTACATGCGGGACTTCGCCGCCCGGCTGCAGGACACCGGCGAGTTCGTCGACGAGCAGGCGCTCACCCCCGGGGGCACCTTCGTCCGCTACGACGGCGAGGGCCGCCCGCCGGTCACCGACGGGCCGTTCGCGGAGACCAAGGACCTGATCGCCGGCTGGATCGTGGTCGACGTCGACTCGTGCGACCGCGCGATCGAGCTGGCCGGCGAGCTGTCCGCCGCCCCCGGGGCGGGCGGGAAGCCGATCCACGAGTGGCTGGAGGTCCGCCCGTTCTACGGCGGGGACTGCGTGGTCACCGATTGAATCCTCCCCCTCATGAATGAGAGGGATTTCTGGCTCAGGCTGCCTCCGGGAGCAGCGCTCCCGGAGGTCTTACGCCCTCGGCACCAGCCGGGTTGAGACCAGCCCGGACGAGCATCACGCGGGCTGAGTTCTTGTCCCTGGGGGACACTGCTCCGCACGCGGTGCACGTGTAGGTACGTTCGGAAAGAGGTAGTGCGTGCTTGGTTCTCGCTCCGCACGACGCGCAGTCCATGGTGGTGTGCGCGGGGTTGACAAGGCGGATGTCCCGCCCGTGTTTGCGGCCCATCTCGATCAGGGCTGTCTTGGTGGCGCCGATGGCGGCGTCAGCGGCTTTGCGGGCCATGGTCGACTTCGCGAGGAACTTCGGCTTGAAGTTCTCCACCGCCACGGCGTCATGGTCGCGGGCAACTTTTTTCGCCCACTTGCGGCCGGTGTCCTGACGCTGCCGGGCGATCTTCGCGTACGTCTTCGCCCGGTGTTTCTTCGCCTCGCGGTAGCCCTTCGATCCGGGCTGGCCCTTCTTCGGCTTGCGGCGGGCCATCATGCGGTCGTACCGCGACAGCTTCGCCTGGGCCTTCTTGCCGTGCTCGGCGTGCGGCAGGTCATGGGCGCTGGACGTGGTGGTCGCGGTCTGCTCCACGCCCCAGTCCACTCCCAGGACGGCGCCCGTCTGCGGGAGCGGCTGCACCCCGGTCGCGACGACGAACGAGGCGTACCAGTGCCCGAGGCTGTCCTGGTACACGCGGACGCTGGTCGGATCTGCGGGAAGGTTCCGCGACCACACCACGGTCAGCTCGATGCCGCCCGCCACGTGGAGGCGTCCGTTCTTCAGCCGGAACCCGCGCCGTGTGTAGTTCAGGCTGGGCAGCGCGTCGCGCTTCCGCTTGGCCCTGGGCATCCCGGCGCGCCGCTGCTGCGGCAGCCTGGCCTTGATGTCCTTGAGCGCCTTAGCACGTGACTTCGCGAAGTCGCGGATAGCCTGCTGCTGGGACACCGAACTGCCTTCGCGCAGCCACGCCATCGTGGCGCGGGCCTCGGTCAGCATCTTGTCGAGCTGCGCCGGGCCGCACGTCGTCTCCTTGGTGGCGTCCTTGTTCAGGTGGTGGACCTTGCGGGACATGGCCACGCACTCGTTCCAGATCCACCGGCAGCGCGCCCACTCGGCGTTCAGGCCAGCCAGCGCGGTGGACGACACACGCAGCCGGTAGGTATACCGGGCGTGCCCGGCATCCTCCCCCGCTGCCTGCCCTGCCGTCACGACACCACTCTACCACTACTTAAGAGGCAGGAAACCACTACTCTGAGGTCATGGATGAAGAGAAGCGCATCACGCTCCGTCTGCCCGTCGACCTGCACGCGTGGCTGGCCGCTGCGGCCAAGTCCGCCCGCCGGTCCCTCAACTCCGAGATCGTCTATCGGCTGGAGGCCGAGCGCGACGCCGCCGTGGCGGACACCGAATCACCCTGACGGCGACTCGGCTCTCCCTGCCCTGCTCCGCAGAGGTCCGATTCCTCCCCGGTCTGAAGGCCGGGGCGTCCTCGGAGGAATCAGGTGAACGAGCCGCTGTTCCGGGAGCTGGTCCCCGAGGTGATCGGCGTGCTCGTCCGCCGCGGAGCCGACTTCGCGGCGGCCGAGGACGCCGTGCAGGACGCCCTGGTCGAGGCCGTGCGTCGCGGGTGGCCGGAGGGCGAGTCGCCGCGGGACCCCAAGGGGTGGCTGATCACCGTGGCCTGGCGCAAGTTCCTCGACGCCGTACGGGCCGACTCCTCCCGCCGGCGGCGCGAGGAACTGGTCGACGCCGAGCCGCCGCCCGGCCCCGGCGCGGCGGTGGACGACGCGCTGCAGCTGTACTTCCTGTGCGCGCACCCGTCCCTCACCCCGGCCTCGGCCGTCGCGCTCACGCTGCGCGCGGTCGGCGGCCTGACCACGCGGCAGATCGCCCGGGCCTACCTGGTGCCGGAGGCGACGATGGCCCAGCGGATCAGCCGGGCCAAGCGGACCGTCGCCGGCGTCCGGTTCGACCAGCCCGGCGACGTCGCCACCGTCCTGCGCGTGCTCTACCTGGTCTTCAACGAGGGCTACTCCGGCGACGTCGACCTCTCCGCCGAAGCCATCCGCCTCACCCGCCAGCTGGCCGCCAGGACCCGCCACGAGGAGGTGGCGGGCCTGCTGGCGCTCATGCTGCTCCACCACGCCCGGCGCCCGGCGCGGACCGCCGCGGACGGCAGCCTCGTGCCGCTCGCCGAGCAGGACCGGGGCCTGTGGGACACCCGGATGATCGCCGAGGGCGTGGCGGTGCTCCAGAGCGCCCTGGCCCGCGACCGCCTCGGCGAGTTCCAGGCGCAGGCGGCCGTCGCCGCGCTCCACGCCGACGCCCCGACCGCCGCGGAGACCGACTGGGTGCAGATCGTCGAGTGGTACGACGAGCTGGTACGCCTCACCGACAGCCCGGTCGCCCGCCTCAACCGGGCCGTCGCCGTGGGCGAGGCCGACGGCGCCCGGGCCGGGCTGGCCGCGCTGGCCGGGCTCGACCCCGCGCTGCCGCGGTACGCGGCCGTGGCGGCGTACCTGCACGAGCGCGACGGCGCCCCGCAGACCGCGGCCCGGCTCTTCGCCGAGGCCGCCGGTCCGCGCCCACCCTCCCCGGGCGCGCCCACCTCACCCGCGGGGGCGGC
>NZ_BAAAPF010000249.1:0-10644 GCF_039531005.1 Streptomyces synnematoformans | reverse complement strand
GCGGGTGCTGGAGCGGCGGGCGCGGCGGCGGGCGGAGCGGCCGCGGCCGGGGCGGCGGCCGCGCGGCGCAGCAGCCGGTGCGCGGCGGAGTTCATCGCCCGCATCGCGAGCGCGTACAGCGGCGGGGCCGCGCGCTGCAGCGCGTGCGCGGCGCGCACCCGGCCGGAGGTGTGTACCAGACAGCGGTTCGGCGCCATGCCCCTGAGGATGATCTCGGCGACCTCCGCCGGCGACTCCGCCTGCCGGCGGAAGCCCGCCTGGAGCCGTTGGAACGCCCTGCTCTCCTTGTCGACGCCGATGATCTCCACGGTCTCGGTCAGCGGGGTGTCCACCGCCCCCGGGCAGACCAGGCTCACGCCGATGCCGTGCCGGCGCAGGTCGAAGCGCAGCACCTCGGAGACGCCGCGCAGCCCGAACTTGCCCGCGCTGTACGCCGCGTGCCACGGCAGCCCCAGGAGGCCGGCCGCCGAGGAGACGTTGACCAGGTGGCCGCCGCGGCTGGCCGCGATCATCGGCGGCACGAAGGCCTCGACGACGTGCACCGGACCCATCAGGCTGACGTCGACCATGGCGCGCCAGTGCCAGGTGCTCCACCGTGCCCCACGCCGAGATCCCGGCGACGTTCATCGGCCCGCCCGCCGCGGCGTGCACGCCGTCGGCCACGGCCCGTACGGCGTCGACGTCGGCGACGTCGGAGGCGGTGGCGCAGCGCACCGTGCCGCCTTGCGCGCGGATCTCCGCGGCGGTGGCGTCGAGCCGGTCCCCGTCCAGGTCGGTGAGGTACAGCTCCGCGCCCCGGGCCGCGGCCAGCGCCGCGGTCGCGCCGCCGATCCCGCCGGCCGCGCCGGTGACGAAGATCCGCCGTCCCGTCAGGTCCCGCATCCCCGGTCGCTTCATCTACCGCACGGTAACGTTCCGCGCGCCGGACCGGAACAGGGCGTGCTGCGGGGGCCCCGCCCGCGGCCGCGCCGCGGCGGCCCGCGGGCGGGGTCGTACGGGGGTCAGCCGGCCGGGTCCAGCCGCTGGACCGGGCCGCCGAGGTCGAGCACGTACAGCTCGTTGTCACCGCCCTGCACGAAGGAGACCACGGAGCCGCCGCTGACGCCGAGGTCGGTCTGGCCGGTGACCTCGCCGTTCTCGACCTGCAGGGCGCGGACGGTGCCGTCGCAGTAGTCGCTGAACAGGTACTGCCCGGCCAGCTCCGGGAGCGCCGTGCCGCGGTAGACGAACCCGCCGGTGACCGAGCAGCCGAGCCCGCCGCGGCCGTACTCGTGGACCGGCGGCACGTGGTTCGCCGGCTCCTCGCCGTCGAAGACCTCCGAGCCCTCCATCCGGCCCCAGCCGTAGTTCTCGCCGCCGGGGCTGCCGCCCGGGGCGCGGTCGATCTCCTCGACCCGGTTCTGCCCGACGTCGCCGATCCACAGGTCGCCGGTCTCGGCGTCGAAGGAGAACCGCCAGGGGTTGCGCAGCCCGTACGCCCAGATCTCGCCGCGTGCCCGTGCGTCGTCCGCGAAGGGGTTGTCCTCGGGGATCGCGTACGGGTCGTCGCCGGCGGGGTCGATCCGCAGCAGCTTGCCGAGCAGGGTGCCCAGGTTCTGGCCGTTGTCGTGCGGGTCGCCGCCGGCGCCGCCGTCGCCGAGGCCGATGTACAGCATCCCGTCGGGGCCGAAGGCTATCTGGCCGCCGTTGTGGTTGGCGTACGGCTGCTCCTGGGTGAGGACGGTGCGCCGGGAGCCCGGGTCGAGCGCGCCGTCGGCGACGGCGAACTCGTCGACGGTGCTGGTGCCCTCCCGGTCGGTGAAGGAGATGTAGAAGTGCTGGAAGTCCGGGTCGAAGGCGATGCCGAGCAGTCCGCGCTCGCCGGTGGCCGTCGTCTCGTCCGAGATGTCGAGCACGGGCTCGCCGAGCCCGGAGCCGTCCAGTACCCGGACCGTGCCGGCGCGTTCGGCGATCCAGAGTGTTCCGCCGGGGCCGGCGGTGCCCGCGCTCGGGTTCCGGGCCTCGGCGACGGTCGTCAGCTCGACCGCCGCCTCGGCGGTGCCGGCGGGCGGGTCCGCGCTGGCCACGGACAGCGCGACGCCGGAGACGGCGAGGCAGAACCCGGCGGCGATCGCCGAGATGGTGCGCACTCTCATGGTGACCCTCCTGGGGTGGGGTTGAGGGCTTCGTGGGGGAACGGTGCGTGCGCTCGCACTGGTCGGGAGATGCCCCCTGGTGCGCAGGAGGATATCCCGCGCGCCGTTCCCGATGAATACCGCAACCTCGGCCCCCGGAGCCCGGGTCCGGGCGGTGCCCGCCGGGCCGGCTGCCCGCCGCGCCTGCCGTCCGCCGGGGAGCCGTGCACCGGCGAAGCGCTGCGCGCCGCGGGGGACTCCGCGCCGCGGGAGGGGCAGGATGTGTCCCGCGGTGCGGCCGCGGCGCGCAGCGCCGTCTCTCAGAGGTTGCCGACGCCGGCGCCCCCGGTCACGGTGTCCTTGACGCTCTCGGCCGGCTGCACGTCGTAGCCGTACGGGATGCCCGCGACGGAGCCGCCGGCCTGGCCGCTGCCGGAGTTCTGGAAGTGGTTGCCGCGGGCCTCGATCGTGCCGGGGCCGGAGCTGCCCTCGCCGAGGTGGAAGGGGTCCCCGGTGTTCTCGAAGTAGTTCCCCTCGATCAGCACCCCGGCGCCCTCGGTGGAGGCGACGCCGTAGGAGCCGATGTCGTTGTAGTAGTTGTTGAGCACGTGCACCGGGTTGCCGAAGCGGACCCGCGGGTTGCGCTGGTTGGTGCCGTCGAACCAGTTGAAGGCGTACGTGACGTGCAGGGCGTTCGCGTCCTCGCCGGCGTTGTTGTCGCTGTGGCCGAGCAGCGCGTTCTTGTCGTGGTCGTGGAAGTGGTTCCAGGAGACCGTGATGTTGTCCGACGCGCGCTTGATGTCCAGGTTGCCGTCGTACGCGTTCGTCAGCGTGTTGTGGTCCAGCCAGATCCTGCTGGAGTACTGGACGTTGATGTTGTCGTCGGAGCTGCCGGAGATGGTCATGTTCTGCACGATGACGTTGCTGACCTGGCTGATGTTCAGCCCGCCGCCGCTGATGCGGCCGTTCGTGCCCACGCCGACGATGGTCTTGTCGGAGGCGACCTTGGTCATCCCGCTGAGCTGGATGTTCCCGTTGACCTCGACGATGCGCGGGCCGTTGCTCTGCACCGCGCTGGTGAACGCTGCCGCGTCCGACACCCTCACGGTCCCGCCGCCGGCCCCGCCGGTGGTGCCGGAGCCGAAGCCGATGGGCGACGCCGCCTCCGGGGCGGACTCCTCGGCCACCGCGCCCGGGACCAGCAGGGCGGCGGTGGCGGCGGCGGTGGCCGCCGCGACGGCGACGACGAGCTTGGTGCGGGGCTTCCTCCTGTGCGTGCGCATGTTGCTCTCCGTCCGGTACGTGTGCGGGTGGGGGGTGGTGCGCCCGCCTGTCGGCGGCACGCTCCGGCCCTGGGTTGCCGCCGGACGGCCGGAGGTTGCCGGTCGGTGCGGCTCACCCGCGGGCGGGGGCCTCCGCGGGCGCCGCCGTGCTCTGCCGCACCACCAGCCGGGTGGCCAGCTCCATGCGCAGCGCGCCTTTGCCCGGCTCCCGGGGGCGCACCAGCATCTGCGTCGCCTCCTCCGCCATCTGCCGCAGCGGCTGGTGCACGGTGGTGAGCGCGGGGCTGGACCACTGCGCCAGGGGCACGTCGTCGTAGCCGACGACCGACAGCTCGTCCGGCACGCTCAGCCCCTTCAGCCGGGCCGCCTCCAGCACCCCGAGCGCCTGCAGGTCGCTGCCGGCGAAGACGGCGGTGGGCCGGTCGGGCCCGTCGAGCAGGTCCATGGCGTGGTCGAAGCCGCCCTGCACGTGGAAGTCGCCGAATCGGACGTGGCACGTGTCGACGTCGAGGCCGGCCATGGCCATCGCCGAGCGGTAGCCGTCGAGCCGGGCCAGGGAGCACATCATGTCCTCGGGGCCGGTGATGATGGCGATCCGGCGGTGGCCGCGTTCGATGAGGTGGCGGGTGGCGGCCATGCCGCCGGCCCAGTTGGCGGAGCCGACGGAGGGCACGTCGGGCTCGGGGTCGCCGGCCGGGTCGACGATGACGAACGGGATGGCGCGCGAGCGCAGCTGCTTCTTCACCCGGTCCGGCAGGGTCGAGAAGACCAGCACCACGCCCAGCGGACGGCGCCGCAGGACGCCCTCGATCCAGTCCGGGTCCGGCGCGTGCCGCGTGCCGCTCTCGGTGAGGACGACGCTCGCCTGGTTCTGCTTGGCGACGTTCTCCACCCCGCGGATCAGCTCCATCGCCCAGACGCTCTCCAGCTCGTGGAAGACCAGCTCGATGAGCGGGGCCTGCGGGGCGGCCTGGGCCCGGCGGCGGTAGCCGTGCGTCTCCAGCAGCCGCTCGACTTTCGTGCGCGTGGGCCGGGAGACATCGGAGCGCCCGTTGAGAACTTTCGAAACCGTCGAGAGTGACACCCCGGCCTGAGTCGCTACCTCGGCCAGGGTCACACGGCCGTCCACGTCGTCGTCTTCACGCATGGTTCGAAGGATAAGGCACGGTCAGCGGTAACGGTTTGGTCGCGCGGCTGCAGGCCCGTTGACCCTCTGCGGTGCCTCGCCTACTGTCCAGCCCTACATCGACTTTCGGTGTTCGGGACGAAATTTTCGAGAGGCATGCGTATGAAGACTCGAAGGGGGACGCCCCGCATCGTCGCCGGCGGCGTGGCGCTGGGGCTCACGCTGGCCCTGACGGCCTGCGGTGACGACGGCGGATCGGGCTCCGGCGAGAACGAGTTCACCGTGCTCGTCTACGGTGACGCCACCAACGAGGTGGAGAAGAAGCTCGTCGAAGAGTTCAACAAGACGTCCGAGGTCAAGGCCCGTCTGGACACCATCCCGGGCGCCGAGTACCAGCAGAAACTGCAGACGATCATCAGCACCCCGCAGGCCCCCGACGTCTTCTTCCACTGGGGCGGCGGCAGCATCAAGCCGTTCGTCGACGCGGACCTGCTGCTGCCGCTGGACGACTTCATCAAGAAGGAGCCCGGCCTGAAGGACAACTTCCTCCCCTCGGTCTTCGACGCCTCGGTCGTGGACGGCAAGGCGTACGGCGTCCCCATGCGCGGCACCCAGCCCGTCATGCTCTTCCACAACGAGAAGGTGCTCGACGAGGCAGGGGTGCAGCCGCCCGAGACCTGGGACGACCTGCTCGACGCGGTGGAGAAGCTCAAGGACTCCGGCGTCACCCCGATCGCGCTCGGCGGCGGCGACCAGTGGCCCACGCAGATGTGGTTCCAGTACCTCTACGACCGCATCGCCGGCCCCGAGCTGTTCCAGAAGGCGCTCAGCGGCGACACGGAGGCGTGGGAGAGCGAGGACAGCCGGAAGGCGCTCGGCATGATCCGTGAACTCGTCGACACCGGCGCCTTCGGCAAGACGTACGACTCGGTGAAGTTCACCAACAACGGCTCCCCGCAGCTCGTCGCGTCCGGCAAGGCGGGCTTCGAGCTCATGGGCTCCTGGTACTACTCCACCCAGCAGAGCCTGGACGAGAAGTTCGCCGCCGAGGACCTCGGCTACAGCGCCTTCCCGACTGTCGAGGGCGGCAAGGGCGACCCGGAGAACCTCGTGGGCAACACCAACAACTACTACTCGGTGATGAAGAAGGCCGAGCACCCCGAGGCCATCGCCGAGTTCCTGAAGCTCATGTACTCCGACACGTTCGTGAAGGACCAGCTGGGCATCGGCAACCTGCCCACCACGACCAACACCCCGGACTTCCTCGACGAGGCGGCCAGCCCCGAGTACTCGAAGTTCCAGTACGGCCTGGTCGAGAAGGCGCCGCACTTCCAGCTCTCCTGGGACCAGGCGTACCCGCAGTCCGCCGCCACCGACCTGCACAAGGCCATCCAGCAGTTCTTCAACGGCGGGCTGGACGAGGACGGTTTCATCTCGGCCATGCAGGCCCTGCCGACCTCCTGACGACCCCATGACCATCCAGAAAACGCGCGTCCGCCCCGCCGCTCCGCCCGTGAAGCGGCGGCGGACGCCGACCACGAACGTGGCCGACGTGGGCCGCCCGGGATTCATCTGGGCGGCCCCCGCCACGCTGTTCTTCGGCGCCTTCGCCATCGTGCCGCTGATCATGGTCGTGGTGCTGTCCTTCATGTCCTGGGACGGCATCGGCGACCCCGAGTTCACCGGTTTCGACAACTGGCGGCGGGTCTTCGACGACCCCGTGATGATCAAGAGCATCTGGCTGAGCCTGCTGCTCACCGCGCTCGGCGTGCTGCTCCAGACGCCGCTGAGCATCATGCTCGGCGTCTGGGCGGCGGGCAACCAGAAGAACCGCGCGGTGCTCTCGGCCGTCTACTTCGTCCCGCTGCTGCTGTCCGCCACCGCCGTCTCCGTCGTCTGGCGCGCCCTGCTCGACCCGAACTTCGGCGTGCCCGCCGAAGCCACCTGGCTCTTCGGGGACGGCAACCTCTTCGGCGAGCAGGCGACCGCGATCGGCGTCCTGGCCTTCGTCAGCACCTGGCAGTTCACCCCGTTCCACACCCTGATCTACCAGGGCGCGGCGCGGGCCATCCCGCAGGTGCTCTACCAGGCGGCGGAGATCGACGGGGCCGGGCGCTACCGGCAGTTCTTCCACGTCACGCTCCCGCAGCTGCGCAACGCGGTCATGACGTCGATGATCCTCATGGTGGTCGGCGGGCTCACCACCTTCGAGACCGTCCTGATCCTCACCCAGGGCGGCCCGGGCACCGACACCACCATCAGCGCGTACTACATGTACGAAGAGGCCTTCAAGAGCTTCGACTACGGCGCCGGCGCGACCGTCGCCCTCGTCCTGGTCCTGGCGGCGACGGCCATCTCCCTGATCATGGTGCGGCTGTCCGGGTACGACAAGATGCGCAGCACGACGGAGGGCCTGTGATGAGGCGACGTCCCAACTACCTCGCCGGCGCGGGCTCGCTGATCTGGCTCTTCCTCATCGGCCTGCCGCTGTACGTGATGGTCACGGCGACGCTGAAGACCCAATCGGACTTCGTCCAGGGCGGTCCGCTCGGCCTGCCGACCGACATCACCTTCGACAACTTCACCGGCGCCTTCGACACCGGCTTCGGCCGGTACTTCCTCAACACCCTGCTCGTCACCGTCTGCGTTGTCGGCATCGTGCTGCTGCTGGTGCCACCGCTGTCGTACTCCATCGTGCGCAGCCGGGGCCGTGTCACCACCGGTGTCTTCCGGCTCTTCCTGCTCGGCCTCGCCATCCCGCTGCAGGCCGTGATCATCCCGATGTTCTACCTCATCAGCGAGGCGGGGCTCTACGACAACCTCATCGGGGTCATCCTGCCCACGGCCGCCTTCGCCCTGCCCGTCTCCACGCTCATCCTGAGCGGGACCATGCGGGACATCTCCCGGGAGCTGTTCGAGGCCATGGCCATGGACGGCGCCACCCCCCGGCGGATGTTCTTCCAGCTGGTGCTCCCGCTCTCCCGGGGCGGACTCGCCACCATCGTGGTCTTCTCCGCCCTCCAGGCGTGGAACGGCTTCCTCTTCCCGCTCGTCCTCACCCAGTCCGAAGAATCCAAGGTGATCACGCTCGGCCTCTACAACTTCCAGACCGAGCGCGGAATCGACGCGCCCGGGCTGCTGGCCGCCGTGCTCCTGTCGATGATCCCCGTCCTGCTCGTCTACCTGTTCGCCCGCCGGGCCCTCGTCCGGGGCCTCATGGGCGTCGGAGGAAAGTGACCGCGAACGTGGCAGTTGAGACACCCCGGGCAGACGCCCCGGACACGGCCACCCCCGTGTGGAACGACCCGGCACACGACGTCGACACCCGCGTGGCGGCGCTGATCGCCGCCATGACCGTGGAGGAGAAGGTCGCCCAGCTCTTCGGGGTCTGGGTCGGCGCCTCCGCGGAGGGCGGCGAAGTGGCGCCCTACCAGCACGAGATGGAGGAGGCCGTCGACTTCGAGGCGCTGCTGCCCGCCGGCCTCGGGCAGCTGACGCGGCCGTTCGGCACCGCGCCCGTCGACCCCGCGCTCGGCGCGCTGTCGCTGATGCGCACCCAGGCCCGGGTCGTGGCCGCGAGCCGCTTCGGCATCCCGGCCCTCGCCCACGAGGAGTGCCTCGCCGGCTTCGCCACCTGGGGCGCGACCGCCTACCCCGTGCCGCTGTCCTGGGGCGCGACGTTCAACCCGGCCCTGGTGCGGCGGATGGCGGCGGCCATCGGCCGGGACATGCGCGCCGTCGGCGTGCACCAGGGGCTCGCGCCCGTGCTGGACGTGGTACGCGACGTGCGCTGGGGGCGCGTCGAGGAGACCGTCGGCGAGGACCCGTACCTCGTCGGCACGGTCGCCACCGCGTACATCCAGGGTCTGGAGTCCGCCGGCGTCCTGGCCACGCTCAAGCACTTCGTCGGCTACTCCGCCTCCCGCGGCGGCCGCAACCTCGCCCCCGCCGCCATGGGCGAGCGCGAGCGCGCGGACGTGCTGCTGCCGCCGTTCGAGATGGCGCTGCGGGAGACCGGCGTGGGGTCGGTGATGAGTTCGTACACCGACACCGACGGCGTGCCGGCGGCGGCCGACGCCGAGCTGCTCACCGGGCTGCTCCGGGAGACCTGGGGCTTCGAGGGCACCGTCGTGGCCGACTACTTCGGCATCTCCTTCCTGCGCACGCTGCACGGCGTGGCGGGCGACTGGGCCGAGGCCGCCGGCGTCGCGCTGGCCGCCGGGGTCGACGTGGAGCTGCCCACCGTCAAGACCTTCGGCCCGCCGCTGCTGGCGGCCCTCGCCGACGGCCGCGTCGACGAGGGCCTGGTCGACCGCGCGCTGCGCCGGGTGCTGGCGCAGAAGGTCCGCCTCGGCCTGCTGGACGCGGACTGGTCCCCGGTGCCGGAGGCGCTCGCCGCCGCCGGCGTCGAGAGCCCCGGCGCGGCGGCCGACCCGGAGGCGCTGCGCGGCAAGGTCGACCTCGACCCGGTCGACAACCGGAAGCTGGCCCGTGAGGTCGCCGAGCAGGCCGTGGTGCTGCTCGCCAACGACGGCACGCTGCCGCTGCGTCAGCCGCGCCGCATCGCGCTCGTCGGACCCAACGCCGAGGACCCGCACGCCGTGCTCGGCTGCTACTCCTTCCCCGTCCACGTCGGCGTCAAGCACCCCGAGACCCCGGTCGGGATCGGGCTGCCCACGCTCTGCGAGGCGCTGCGCCGGGAGTTCCCCGGCGCCACCGTCACCGTCGCCGCCGGCTGCTCGGTCGACGGGCCGGAGACGGACGGCATAGCCGAGGCCGTACGGCACGCCCGCGAGGCCGACGTCGTGATCGCCGCGCTCGGCGACCGCGCCGGGCTCTTCGGGCGCGGCACCAGCGGCGAGGGCTGCGACGCGGAGTCCCTGGCGCTGCCCGGCGCCCAGCAAACGCTGCTCGACGCCCTGCTGGACAGCGGCACGCCGGTGGTGCCGGTGCTGCTGGCCGGGCGGCCCTACGCGCTGGGCCGGGCGGCGGCGGAGTCGGCGGCGATCGTGCAGTCGTTCTTCCCGGGCGTGGAGGGGACGACGGCGGTGGCCGACGTGCTCAGCGGCCGGACGAACCCGTCGGGCCGGCTGCCCGTCGGGGTGCCCAGCGGCCCGGGCGCGCAGCCGACGACGTACCTCGCGCCCCGGCTGGGCCAGGCCACCGAGGTGTCCAACATCGACCCGACCGCCGCCTTCGCGTTCGGCCACGGCCTGTCGTACACGACGTTCGACTGGTCCGGCCTGGAGGTGGCGGAAGCGGAGTGCGCCACAGACGGCGAGTTCCGGCTGTCGTTCACCGTCCGCAACACCGGGGAGCGGGACGGCACCGAGGTCGTGCAGCTCTATCTGCACGACCCCGTGGCCTCCGTCGTGCAGCCGGTGCAGCGCCTGGTCGGCTACGCCCGGGTGCCGCTGCGCACGGGGGAGGAGCGGCGGGTGCGGGTCGCCGTGCCGGCCGACGTGGCGTCGTTCACCGGCCGCGACGGGCGGCGGGTGGTCGAGCCGGGGGCGCTGGAGCTGCGGCTGGCGGCGTCGAGCGCGGAGCCGCGGCTCACCGCGGCGGTGACGCTGACCGGCCCGCCGCGGTACGTGGACCACACCCGCCGGCTGCACGCCGAGTTCGATCCGCACCGGGACCCGGAAGCGGACCCCGGCGCCGGCGACGAGGCACCCGGCGGCTGAACGCCCCCGACCGCCCGGCCGCCGGCCGGGCAGGCGCGCCGCACCGGACTCCTCCCGGTCCGGTGCGGCGCGCGCCCGCCTCCCGGCCGGCCGCGGCGGCCCGCGGTTCGGGACGGCGAGGGCCCGCCGTCCGCGCGCGGCGCTACGCGAGGGCGCCGAGCGCCTCCGGCAGCTCGCCCGCGTACACCACGCCGAGGCGCTGCGTCGCCCGGGTCAGCGCCACGTACAGGTCGCTGTCCCCGAAGAGCGCCGGCTCCGCCACGATCACCGTGTCGAACTCCAGCCCCTTCGCCTGCCGCGGCCCGAGCAGCACCACCGGCCGCGTCAGGTCCGGCGCCGGGCCCGTCGCCGCGCCCGGCAGCGCCGCCGCCAGCGCCGACAGCAGCTGCCCCAAGTCGGATCGGAGCCATGTCGTTCTGTGAGCCAAGGAGTTGGTA
>NZ_BAAAPF010000248.1:0-10673 GCF_039531005.1 Streptomyces synnematoformans | reverse complement strand
CGCGGCAGCCTCGGCTGGCTGCGGCGCGGCCGCCGGCGCCGTACGGGCCTGCCGCGCGGAGGCGGGGCGGCCGCCCGGCCCGCCGGCCCGACGCCGGCGGAGCCTAGCCGGTCACCCGGCTCAGCGGGCCGACGTCGGTGACCCGGACGACGGCGCGGCCCTCGGCGTCTGAGGCGGTCAGGTCCACCTCCGCGGAGATGCCCCAGTCGTGGTCGCCCTCCGGGTCGGCGAAGGTCTGGCGGACGCGCCAGAGCGCGTGCTCCGGCTCCTCCTCGATCCGCAGCAGCCGCGGCCCGCGGGCGTCCGGCCCGGTGCCGAGATCCTCGTACTCCTCCCAGTACGCGTCCAGCGCCTCCCCCCAGCGCTCCGCGTCCCAGCCGGACTCCTCGTCCAGCGCGCCCAGCTCGTCCGCGTCGTCGAGCGCCGCCAGCTCCACCCGGCGGAACAGCGCGTTGCGCACGAGGACCCGGAAGGCGCGTGCGTTGGCCGTCACCGGCCGCACCTGGTCGGCGTGCTCCAGGGCCTCCTCGGCGGTCTCCTCCGCCGGGTTGGCCAGCTGCTCCCACTCGTCCAGCAGGCTGGAGTCGACCTGGCGGACCATCTCGCCGAGCCAGGCGACGATGTCCTCGAAGTCCTCGGACTTCCGCTCGTCCGGCACGGTGTGGTCCAGCGCCTTGTAGGCGCTCGCCAGATACCGCAGCACGATGCCCTCGGTGCGCGCCAGCTCGTAGAAGGAGACGAACTCGCCGAAGGCCATGGCCCGCTCGTACATGTCACGGATGACCGACTTGGGGGAGAGGGGGTGGTCGCCGACCCACGGGTGGCTCTTGCGGTACAGGCCGTAGGCGTGGGAGAGCAGTTCCTCCAGCGGCCTGGGGTAGCCGACGTCCATCAGCCGCTCCATCCGCTCCTCGTACTCGACGCCGTCCGCCTTCATCTCCGCGACCGCCTCGCCGCGCGCCTTGTTCTGCTGGGCGGCGAGGATCTGCCGGGGGTCGTCGAGGGTGGACTCCACCACGGAGACCATGTCGAGCGCGTAGGAGGGCGACTCGGGGTCGAGGAGGTCGAAGGCGGCCAGCGCGAAGGTGGACAGCGGCTGCTGGAGGGCGAAGTCCTGCTGCAGATCGACGGTCAGGCGCACGGTGCGGCCCTGTGCGTCGGGCTCGTCGAGCTGCTCCACCACGCCGCCGTCGAGGAGGGAGCGGTAGATCGCGATGGCCCGGCGGATGTGCCGCAGCTGCTTCCTGCGCGGCTCGTGGTTGTCCTCCAGCAGCCGGCGCATGGCGGTGAAGGCGTCGCCCGGGCGGGCGATGACCGACAGCAGCATGGCGTGGGTGACGCGGAAGCGGGAGGTGAGCGGCTCGGGATCGGCGGCGATGAGCTTCTCGAAGGTGTTCTGCGACCAGTTGACGAAGCCCTCCGGCGGCTTCTTGCGCACCACCTTGCGGCGCTTCTTCGGATCGTCGCCGGCCTTCGCGAGGGCCTTCTCGTTCTCCACGACGTGCTCCGGCGCCTGCGCCACCACCAGCCCGGAGGTGTCGAAGCCGGCCCGGCCGGCGCGCCCGGCGATCTGGTGGAACTCGCGGGCCCGCAGGGTGCGCACCCGGCTGCCGTCGTACTTGGTCAGCGCGGTGAACAGCACCGTGCGGATGGGCACGTTGACGCCGACGCCGAGGGTGTCGGTGCCGCAGATGACCTTCAGCAGCCCGGCCTGCGCCAGCTTCTCCACCAGCCGCCGGTACTTGGGCAGCATGCCGGCGTGGTGGACGCCGATGCCGTGCCGGACGTAGCGGGACAGCTGCTTGCCGAACCGGGTGGTGAAGCGGAAGTTGCCGATGAGGGCGGCGATCTCGTCCTTCTCGGCGCGGCTGCACATGTTGATGCTCGTCAGCGCCTGGGCCCGCTCCACCGCCTGGGCCTGGGTGAAGTGCACGATGTACACCGGCGCCTGCCGGTTCTCCAGCAGCTCCGTCAGCGTCTCCGTGAGCGGGGTGGTGCGGTACTCGTAGGACAGCGGGACCGGCCGGGTCGCCGAGCGGACCACCGCGGTGGCCCGGCCGGTGCGCCGGGCCAGGTCGTCCTCGAAGCGGGAGACGTCGCCGAGCGTCGCCGACATCAGCACGAACTGCGCCTGCGGCAGCTCCAGCAGCGGGATCTGCCAGGCCCAGCCGCGGTCCGGCTCGGCGTAGAAGTGGAACTCGTCCATCACCACCTGGCCGATGTCGGCGTCCCTGCCGTCGCGCAGCGCGATCGAGGCCAGCACCTCGGCGGTGCAGCAGATCACGGGCGCGTCGGCGTTGACGGAGGCGTCGCCGGTGAGCATGCCGACGTTCTCCGTGCCGAAGATCTTGCACAGGTCGAAGAACTTCTCCGACACCAGCGCCTTGATCGGCGCGGTGTAGAACGAGACCTCGTCCCGGGCCAGGGCCGCGAAGTGCGCACCGGCCGCGACCAGGGACTTCCCGGAGCCGGTAGGGGTGGACAGGATCACGTTCGAGCCGGAGACGACCTCGATCAGAGCCTCTTCCTGCGCCGGATAGAGGGAGATGCCCCGCTCCTCGGTCCAGGAGGAGAACGCCTCGAAGAGGTCGTCGGGGTCGGCGGTGGGCGGCAGCTGATCGATAAGGGTCACCCGTCCATACTGCCCTCCGCCGCCCCCGAAGTGTGAACCCCTCGTACGGCCGAAGATCAACCGCGCTAGGCTGAGCCGCCGACGAGCGGTGTGCCTGCGGCCAACGGCCGTTCACCACAGGCGCGTACGAGGGGTGGGGGAGCGTTCATGATGGGTCCAGCGCACTCGCTTTCGGGGGCGGCGGCGTGGCTGGGGGTGGGCGCGGCGGCCACCGCGGCCGGCCACGAGATGCCCTGGCCCGTGCTCGTCGTCGGCGCCCTCGTCTGCGCCGGCGCCGCCCTCGCGCCCGACCTCGACCACAAGTCGGCGACCATCTCCCGCGCCTTCGGCCCGCTGTCCCGCATCCTCTGCGAGATCATCGACAAGCTCTCCGCCGCCGTCTACAAGGCCACGAAGAAGCCCGGCGACCCGCGCCGCTCCGGCGGACACCGGACCCTGACGCACACCTGGCTGTGGGCGGTGCTGATCGGCACCGGCTTCTCCGCGCTCGCGGTGCTCGGCGGCCGGTGGGCGGTCCTCGGCATCCTCTTCGTGCACATGGTGCTGGCCGTCGAGGGGCTGCTGTGGCGGGCCGCCCGCGTCTCCAGCGACGTGCTGGTGTGGCTGCTCGGCGCCACCAGCGCGTGGATCCTCGCCGGCGTCCTCGACAAGCCCGGCAACGGCTCCGGCTGGCTCTTCACCGAGCCGGGCCAGGAGTACCTGTGGCTCGGCCTGCCCATCGTCCTCGGCGCCCTCGTGCACGACCTCGGCGACGCGCTGACCGTCTCCGGCTGTCCCGTCCTGTGGCCGATCCCGGTGGGCCGCAGGCGCTGGTACCCGATCGGTCCGCCGGACTTCATGCGCTTCCGCGCCGGCAGCTGGATCGAGCTGAAGATACTGATGCCGGCCTTCATGCTCGCCGGCGCCGCCGGCGGGCTCACCGCCGTGGGCGTCGTCGGCTGACGACGCCCCGCCCGGGCGCACCGGACCGCCGACCCGCCGACCGCCGACCACGGACTGCCGGGTCAGCCGTGCCAGGAGCGCCACAGCGCGGCGTACGCCCCGTCCGCCGCCACCAGCTCGTCGTGGCTGCCCAGCTCGCTGATGCGGCCGTCCTCGACCACCGCGATCACGTCCGCGTCGTGCGCGGTGTGCAGCCGGTGGGCGATGGCCACGACCGTCCGCCCGTCCAGCACCTTCGCCAGCGACCGCTCCAGGTGCCGCGCCGCCCGCGGGTCGAGCAGCGACGTGGCCTCGTCCAGCACCAGCGTGTGCGGGTCGGCCAGCACCAGCCGGGCCAGCGCGATCTGCTGCGCCTGCGCCGGGGTGAGCGCCGCGCCGCCCGAGCCGACCTCGGTGTCCAGGCCGTCGTCGAGCGCCTGCGCCCACTCGCCCGCGTCGACCGCGCCCAGCGCCGCCCACAGCTCCGCGTCGCCCGCCCCGGTGCGCGCCAGCCGCAGGTTGTCCCGCAGCGAGCCGACGAACACGTGGTGCTCCTGGTTGACCAGCGCCACGTGCTCGCGGACCCGCTCCGCCGGCATCCGGGCCAGCTCCGCGCCGCCGAGCCGGATCTCGCCGCGCCGCGGCGCGTAGATCCCGGCCAGCAGCCGGCCCAGCGTCGACTTCCCCGCGCCCGAGGGCCCGACCAGCGCCAGCCGGCTGCCCGGCCGGAGCCGCAGCGAGACGCCGTGCAGCACGTCGGCCCCGGCGCGGTAGCCGAAGCGGACCTCGTCGGCGTGCACGTCCCGGCCGCCCGGCCGCAGCGCCGCGTCGCCGGGGTCCTCCTCGATGTCCCGTACGCCCACGAGCCGGGCCAGCGACACCTGCGCCACCTGCAGCTCGTCGTACCAGCGCAGGATCATGCCCACCGGCTCGGTGAGCATCTGCGCCAGCAGCGCGCCCGTCGTCAGCTCGCCGACGCTCATCCAGCCCTGGAAGACGAAGGCGCCGCCGATCAGCAGCACCGAGCCGAGGACGACGATGTGGGTGGCGTTGAAGACGGGGAAGAACATGCAGCGCAGGTAGAGGGTGTAGCGCTCCCACGCCACCCACTCCCGGACCCGCCGGTCGGACAGCGCGACCCGGCGCGCGCCGAGCCGGTGCGCCTCCACCGTCCGGCCGGCGTCGACGGTCTCGGTCAGCGCCGCGGCCACGGCGGCGTAGCCGGCGGCCTCCGAGCGGTACGCGCTCGGCGCCCGTTTGAAGTACCAGCGGCAGCCCGCGAGCAGCACCGGCGCGGCCAGCAGCACCGCCACCGCCAGCGGCGGCGCCATCACCACCATCCCGCCCAGCACCAGACCGACCCACACCACCGCGATCGTCAGCTGCGGCACGGCCTCGCGCATCGCATTCGCCAGCCGGTCGATGTCGGTGGTGATACGGGACAGCAGGTCACCGGTCCCGGCCCGCTCCAGCACGCCCGGGGGCAGCCCCACGGACCGGACCAGGAAGTCCTCGCGCAGGTCCGCGAGCATCCGCTCGCCCAGCATCGCGCCGCGCAGCCGCACCAGCCGGATGAAGACCGCCTGCAGCACCAGCGCGAGGGAGAACAGCACCACCGCGCGGGTCAGAGGGAGGTCCCGGACCCCGGTCGACAGGTCCTCCACCAGGCCGCCGAGGAGGTACGGGCCCGCCATTGAGGCGATCACGGCGACCGCGTTCACGGCGATCAGCAGCAGGAACGCCGTCCGGTGCCGGCGCAGCAGCTCGGCCACGTAGCCGCGGACGGTCGCGGGCGCGCCCACCGGCAGGGTGGTCGCGGTGCGCGGCGCGGCCGGGTCGTACTCCGGCGGTCGCACGCCGATCATGCGGTCTCCTCCATCATCCGCGGCACGCCGCCCTCGTCGCGCACCGCGCCGCCGTCGCTCCGTGGGCTGTCGGCGGCGGCCTGCTTCTCGTCGTCGGTCTCCCGGGTGACCACGGCGCGGTACGCGACGTCGCCGTGCAGCAGCTCGCGGTGCGGGCCCTCGGCCACCACCGCGCCGTCCTGGACGAACGCCACCGTGTCGGCCCGGTCCAGCAGCAGCGGGCTGGAGGTGAACACCACCGTCGTACGGCCCGCGCGCAGCTCCCGCAGGCCCTCGGCGATACGCGCCTCGGTGTGCGAGTCGACCGCGGAGGTCGGCTCGTCGAGCACCAGCACCTCCGGGTCGGCCACCAGCGACCGGGCCAGCGCGAGGCGCTGGCGCTGGCCGCCGGAGAGCGACCGGCCGCGCTCGGTGATCGGCGCGCCCATCGGCTCGTCGCCGGCGTCCGGCACCCCGACCGCGGCCTGGGCGAGCGCGGTCAGCACGTCGCCGCACTGGGCGGCGGCCAGCGCGGCGGCGGGCGACACGGCGCCGGAGGCCGGTACGTCCAGCAGCTCGGCCAGCGTCCCGGACAGCAGCATCGGGTCCTTGTCCTGTACCAGCACCGCGGCCCGCGCCCCGGCCAGCGGCACGTCGTCCAGCGCCACCCCGCCGAGCCGCACCGACGGCAGCCCGCCGGGCTCCGCCGGGTGCCCGCCGAGCCGGTCGGCGAGCCGCCCGGCGGCGTCGGGGTCGCCGCACACCACGGCGGTCAGCCGGCCGGCCCCGGCGCGCAGCCCGGTCGCCGGGTCATGCAGCTCCCCGCCGAGCGCCCCGGCGTCCGTACCGGTGTCTGCGCCCGTGCCCGCCGCGGTACGGGCCAGCCCGAGCACGCGGGCGGCGCGCTTGGCCGACGGCCGGGAGAAGGAGTACGCCATCGCCAGCTCGGCGAAGTGGTGCATCGGGAAGAGCAGGAACGTCACGGCGCCGTACACGGTGACCAGCTCGCCGATCGTGATCGTCCCGTTCCGCGCGAGCCCCACCCCGTGCCCGACGACGACCACCAGCAGCACCCCCGGCAGCGCCACCTGCACGGCGTGGATCAGCGCCCACATCCGCGCGCTGCGCACCGCCGCGGTCCGCACTTCCTGCGACGCCGCCCGGTAGCGGTCGAGGAACAGCTCCTCGCCGCCGATGCCGCGCAGCACCCGCAGTCCGGCCACGGTGTCGGCGGCCAGCTCGGTCGCCCGGCCGGCCTTGGCGCGCTGGTCGTCGGCGCGGCGGGTGGCGTACGGCAGCAGCGGCAGCGGCGCCAGCGCCAGGACCGGCAGCGCGAGCGCCACGACGACGCCCAGCTCCGGCGCGTACACGACCAGCCCGGTGGCGACGGCGAGCGCGGTGACCAGCGCGGCGGTGAACCGCGAGAACGACTCGACGAACCAGCCGATCTTCTCCACGTCGCCGGTGCTCACCGCGACCACCTCGCCGGCCGCCACCCGCCGGGTCAGCACCGAGCCCAGGTCGGCCGCCTTGCGCGCCAGCAGCTGCTGCACCCGGGAGGCGGCGGTGATCCAGTTGGTGACCGCCGCCCGGTGCAGCATGCTGTCGCCGAGCGCAATGAGCCCGCCGAAGACGATCAGCAGCGCGCCGGCACCCGCCAGCCGCCCGCCGTCCCGGTCCACGACCGCCTGCACCGCCATGCCCACGGCCAGCGGCATCGCGCCGATGGGCAGCATCCACACCAGCCCCCACAGCAGCGCGGCGAGCTGCCCCCCGAGCTGCATGCGGCCGAGCCAGACGAGGAAGTGGTGCCCGGACCGGACATCGGGTTCACCGGGGTCCGTATGCGGCAGGTCGCGCAGCTGCATGGCATCCCAACAGGTCGTCTCGGGGCGTGGGGTGAGCCGTGCAAGGCTGTCGGGTTCCGGGTGCGGTTTTCAACCCGTTTTCCCTCGTGGCGTGACATTGCGGCCAGTGCGGCCGGCCGCCCGCCGCCCGGCCGCCCCGGTCGGCCGGGCGGCGTGTGACCATGGGCGTATGCGTGCATACGGGACGAGCGGGCGGCTGCCGCGCAGGACGGCCGCGGCGGCCGTCGGGCTGCTCCTGCTGGCCGGCTGCGGCGGCCCGTCCGGCGGGTCCGGCTCCTCCGGCGGGGACGGCAGCGGCGGCGGAACGGGCACGGGCGCCGGCGCGAGCGCGTCGCCGCGCACCCCGCCCGGCGGCCTCCCCGGCGTCGGCGCCCGGTGGAACGGCGCGGTGCCCGAGGACTCCCGCCAGGCCGTGGCCGTGTACGGCGAGGGCCCCGACTCCGCCGAGGCCACCGTCGTCCTCTACGAGAAGCGCGGCGGGAACTGGCGGCGGCAGGAGAGCTGGCCGGCGCACAACGGCCGGAAGGGCTGGACCGCCGACCACCGCGAGGGCGACAAGCGCAGCCCCGTCGGGGTGTTCACCCTCTCCGACGCCGGCGGCGTGCTCCCCGACCCGGGCGCGAAGCTGCCCTACACCCGCTCCCCGGCCTTCGCCGCCCCCCGCTTCTGGCCGAAGACGCACTGGAACGACTTCGACCTCGTCATCGCCATCGACTACAACCGCATCCGGGGCACCTCGCCGCTCGACCCCACCCGCCCGCGCGGGCGGGAGAAGGGCGGCTCGATCTGGTTCCACCTGGACCACGGCAGCGGCACGTCCGGCTGCGTCAGCATCTCCAGGTCCGGGATGACGGAGCTGCTGACGGCGCTGGACCCGGAGAAGGACCCGGTCGCCGTCATGGGCGACCGGGCCTCCCTCGCCGGTTAGCGGTCAGTCGCCGCGGCTCACGACCCGTCGGGCTTCTCCGAGTCCACGCCGGGGCGCTCGTCCTTCCACCCGCCGCGGGTGAAGTCCGGGAACCGCAGCGGCCGGCCGCCCGCCTTGATCGACAGGTGGCTGAGCGGGACGGGCGCGGTCCACGTCACGGCGTCGTAGACGTCGAAGTCCGGGACCAGGCCGAGCCGCATGCACTGCATCAGCCGGAAAACCATGATGTAGTCCATGCCGCCGTGGCCGCCGGGCGGGTTGGAGTGCTCCTTCCACAGCCAGTGGTCGTACTCCGCGAACTCCCCGAAGTCGTGCCACCGGTCGTCGGTGTGCGTCGGCTCCAGGTAGATGCGCGGCTCGTAGTCCTCGAACACGCCCTTCGTGCCGCCGAGGGAGTTGATGCGGCTGTACGGGTGCGGGGTCGAGACGTCGTGCTCCAACCGGATCACCCGCCCCTTGGCGGTCTGCAGCATGCTGAAGGTGCGGTCGCCCTTGATGTACGTCTCTTTCCAGCTCGGGTCCCCGGGCGGCATGTTCGCCTCGCGGTACTCGGCGAGGGCCAGCGCGGGGGTGCCGAAGCTGGAGATGTGCGTGACGCGGTCGCCGCGGCCGATGTCCATGTAGTTGGCCGCCGGGCCGAAGCCGTGGTTGGGGTAGAGATCGCCGCGCAGGCGGGTGTGCCACAGCCGGCGCCAGGGGCCCTCGTAGTAGTCGGGGTCGAACATCAGCCCGCGCAGGTCGTGGTTGTACGCGCCGGCGGCGTGCAGCAGTTCGCCGAAGAGCCCGGCGTGCGCCATGCGCAGCACCCGCATCTCGTTCTTGCCGTAGGCGCAGTTCTCCAGCTGCATGCAGTGCCGGCGGGTGCGCTCGGAGAGGTCGACCAGGTCCCACAGCTCGTCCAGGCGCATCGCGATGGGGCACTCGACGCCGACGTGCTTGCCGTTCTCCATGGCCGCCCTGGCCATCTCGAAGTGCCAGTCCCAGGGGGTGGCGACGTAGACGAAGTCGATGTCGGTGCGGGCGCAGAGCTGCTCGAAGTCGTGATCGCCCTTGGTGTACGTGGCCGGCGCGGGCTGGCCGGCGTCGACGACCTTCTTCGCGGCCCGCTCCACCTTGTCCGCGACCGGGTCGCACAGCGCGGTCACCCGCACGCCCTGCTGGGCGAGGAACAGGTCGATCATGCCGCCGCCGCGGTTGCCGAGGCCGATGATCCCGACCCGTACCGTGGTGTGGCTCTCGAACGGCACGCCGATCATCGTCCTGCCGCGCCGCGGCGGCGCGGCGGCCTCCGCCGCGGCCGCGCTCTCGGCGGCGCCGCCCTCCGCCGCGTGGGCCTGGGAGGCGCCGAAGGCCCCCAGGCCGAGGCCTGCTCCGGCGATACCCGCCGAGCGCAGGACCGAGCGGCGGGAGTAGCCGTCGTCGGAATCGCCGGGTCTCGGGGTGGCGTTCTCCTCGCGCATGCGTCCTCCGGATGGTGTGCGGTCGGTTCGCCGCCACCCTCGCCGGACCCGGGCACGCCCACAAGAGGTCTGCACCACTGGGAGGTTGGACTTACCGCCCGGGCCCGATGGACTTATCCGCGGCGCCCCGCACGCCCGCCGGCCGCGTGGCGCGCTCCAGCTCCAGCAGCACGGAGCGGTACGAGCGGCCGGTCGCCCGGTCCATGCCGATCTCGCACATCCGGTTCGCCGACAGGTGCGCGTCGTAGTCGCGGGCGGTGACCTCCGCGGCCTCCCGCGCGGTCGCGGCCGCGGTCAGCTCCTTGTGCAGCATGCCGCGGTCGCCGGCGAAGGCGCAGCAGGCCGCGTCGTCCGGCACCACGACCTCCTCCGCGACCGCCCCGGCCAGCGCGGTGAGCCGGCCGGTGTTGCCCAGGTGGCGCATCGAGCAGGTCGGGTGGACCACGGCGGAGGACGTCCGCCGCTCGATCGTCAGCCGGGGCAGCAGCTCGTCGGCGGCCCAGTCGAGCGAGTCCAGCACGGTCAGCCGCGCGTGCAGCTTGCGGCTCGACTCCGTCAGATACGGCACGACCTCGTGCGCGAGGCCGAGCGTGCAGGACGAGGCGTCGACGACGACCGGCAGCCGGGCGCCGTCCGTCCACCGCCACGCGGCCTCGACGATCCGGTTGGCCATCAGCCGGGTGCCGCCGTCGTAGCCCTTGGAGTGCCAGATCGTGGCGCAGCACGTGCCGACGACGTCGTCGGGGATCCACACCGGCCGTCCGGCGCGGGCCGAGACGGCGACGACGGCCTCCGCCAGGCCGGGGCCGTGCGCGTCGTCGGGGCCGCCGAAGATGCGGTTGACGCACGCCGGGAAGTAGACGGCGGCGGCGCCCTCGCGGCGGGTGCCGGGCGGCCGGCGCGCCGCGGGTCCGGGGATCTCCGGCAGCCACTCGGGTACGAGGTCGGGGCGCACCGCGCGGCGCGCCAGCCGGGTCGCGGCGCCCGGCACCCGGTCGCCGAGCCGGTGCGCCTCGGCGA
>NZ_BAAAPF010000247.1:0-10718 GCF_039531005.1 Streptomyces synnematoformans | reverse complement strand
GCCGGCCTGCCCGGCGCCGGCCCCGAGCACGGCGGCGACCGTGAGCACGACCGCGACGACCGCGCCCCGCCCGCCGGCGCCCCCGCGGGGACGGCGGGCGACCGCGGGGGCGGAGCTGCTCATGCGCGGTCTCCTCGCTCGCCTGGCAGGGGCCCGCACGGAGCGGGCGCACGAAGAGGCCAGGCTACCCAGCTCCCCCCGGTAGGGACAGCCGGGCGGGCCCCGGTCGAAGGCTGGGCGGCGCCCGGGCGCGGGCTTCCGCGGGCGGTACGGCGGCGGTTCGCTGGAGGGGGACGCGACGCGGAGAGGTGGGGCGATGGACGTCAACGGCGCGGGGGCGCTGCTCGTGGCGGTCGTCGGCGTGGTCGGGACGCTGGTGTCGGCGCTGCTCACCCAGCGGGCGGCCGAGCACAGCCGGATCCGGGAGCAGGAGCGGGTCGAGCGGGCGCGGGCGCGGGCCGAGGAGGCCGGGGAGCGGCGCGCCTGCTGCGTCGCGCTCAACGCCGCTTCCCGGCAGTACCTCGCGGCCCTCACCGACCAGTTGCACGCGCTGGCGCGGGGGGAGGACGCGCGCGCGGTCCGGCAGCGCCTCACCGAGGCGAGGGACCTGCACCGGGACGTGTACGCCGGGGCCCAGCTGCTGCTGCCCGACGCCGTACTCGCCGCGGCCGGCGAGGTCACGCACGCGCTCGGCACGCTCTACGGCCGGCTCCGGCGCCTGGACGACGGCGTGCCCCGCCCGGGCGACTCCCTCGACGCCGCCCGGGGCGAGGTCGACGCGCTGTGGGACCAGCTGCGGGAGCTGCGGCGCGGGATGCGGGCGGACCTGGCGGCCCCGGGGCCGCCGGCGCGGCCGGGCCCGTCGGCGCCGCACGCGCTCTCCGTCCGTACCGGTGCGCCGGAGCGGATCGGCGTTCGGGCGTCGTCGTGCCGGGCGCGTCGTCATCATGGAGTCCGGTAGGGGTCGTCGGGGTCGCGGACGCGAGGAGTGCCGGTGGGCGGAGCAGCGGGGGAGAGCGGGGGTGTCCGGGCGGTCCGGGCCTGGGCGGACGAGGCGATCGGGCGGGCGAAGGAACTGCTGCCGAAGCCGGACGCCCCCGCCCGGCTGTCCCGCGCCCACCACGAGTCCGTCGCGGAACTCGACGAACTCCACCGGCTGCTGGACCACGACCCGCGGCTGCGCTGCTCGGTGGCCGTGTGGCTGGGCGGCGCCCTCACCCTGCGCCACGGCGCCGGCGGCGGGTCGCCCGCGGACCGGGAGCGGGCCGGCGGCCTGTTACGGCACGTGCGGGACCCGGCGACGGAGACCGGGGCCGCCGCCGGCGCCGAGGACCGGCGGTGGGCGGCGCTGTTCCTGCTGACGCACGCGCTGCCGCTGCAGGAGATGCTGGGCGGGCTCGCGCCGGAGCCGGACGTCACCGCCCTGTTCGACATGGTCGTGCGGGCGGGGCCGGACGGGATCGCCCCGCTGACGGCCGAGGTGCGGGAGCTGGTGGCCGACGCCGCCGAACTCCCGCTGCCGCCCGAGACGCTGCGGCCCCTGCTGCGGCTGCGCGACCTCTTCGCCGAGCCGTCCGCCGACGGGCTCACCGACCTGTTCACGTCCCTCCTGCCCGACGACGGCTCACCGGCCGTCGCCCATCTGCGGCGGCAGCTGACGGACCTGATGTCGCGGTTCGCCGGCGGCGCGGCGCCGTCCGCCGCGCCTCCCGCCGGGCCCGGTACGCGTACGGGCACGGGTACGGCCACGGGCGGCGGTGCCGGCGCCGGCTCGGGCGTCGGCGGGCCCGCGGCGGGTACCGGCGCCGTGCCCCGTACCCCCGAGGACGTCCGCCGGCTCCTCGCCGCCTGGCAGGCCGTCCACACCGCGTCCGTGGACTTCGTGGACCACGCCGGCGGCGGCGACCCGGCCGCGCTCAACCAGCAGCTCGCGCGGCTGCGCGCAGCGCTGGACGGGCTGCCGGAGGGAACGGGCGACAAGGACGCCCTCGTGGGGACGATGGCCATGCTGCTCACCATGAGCGACGGCGCCGGCGGCACCCTCGCGGACCAGAAGGCCGGTCACACGCACACCCGGGCGATCGCGGACTACCTCAGGCGCGCGTCGCAGCGCTCGGTCCCCATGGCCGACGGCTTCGCGGTGATGGCGGACCAAGTGCTCCTCCTCACCGACATCCGCGCCGCCGACCAGGACCAGGACGAGGAGCGGCTGCGCGAACTGGAGGCCCGGGCCTCGGAACTGGTCGCCGCCACCCCCGAGGACCACGACTTCCGCTTCGCGGTCCTCGTCGCCCGGGCCCTGGCGCGTCTCGCGCTCGGGCGGGCCACCCTGGACAAGGAGCTGCTCCTGGCCGGCCTCGCGGACTTCGAGGCCGGCCGGGCGGGCGCGGAGAACAGCAACCTCCCGGCGGAGGTGCGGGAGGCGTTCGCGACGCCGCCCGAGATCGCGGCCGTGCGCTCCTTCCTCACCGGCGACGCGGCGGGCCTCCCCGACCGGGTCGTGCCGCCGCCCGACGCCCCGGCCCACGAGCTGCACTCCGCCGCGAACAAACTCGAAGCCCGCTACCACCTCACCCGGGACCCGGACGACCTCGACGCCGCCGTCACCACGCTGGAACGGCTCCGGGAACACATCCGGCAGGGCCGGGCCCCGCGCGTCGCCGCCCGGGCGCTGTGGTCGCTGGCCGACGCCTACCGCACCCGCTGGCTCCGCGAGCGGAACACGGACGTCGCGCACGAGGCCGACGCCGCGTCCGGCCCGGACCGGGGCACCGACGCCGGCGCCGCGACCGACGCCGCCAACGAGGCCCTCGCCGCCCTCGCCGCCGACGTCCTCCTCCAGCAGGGCGCGGAACACCGCCTGGCCACCGCCCGCCACGGCGCCTCCCTCGGGGTACGGGCCGCGCTGTGGGCCGCCGTGCACGGGCGGGTGGGCGACGCCGTCGCCGCCCTGGAGACGGGCCGGGCCCTGGTGCTGCAGGCGGCGGCCACCTCCCGGGCCGTACCCGACCTGCTGGCGGAGCGCGGCCGCCACGACCTCGCCGCCGCCTGGCGGGAGTCCGGCGCCGCCGACGACACCGGGCCGCCCGCCGAACTGCCCAGCACGCTGCGCCGGGAGGCCCTCGAAGAGCTGGGCTACCGGGAGCGGGGCGGGCTGCTCGGCGCCCCCACCCTGCAGGAACTGGCGGACGGCGTGGACGCGGCCGGCGCCGACGCGCTGATCTACCTGGTCCCCGGCAGCGGCGGCGACGCCCCCGGCATGCTGCTGGCCGTGGGGCCGGAGATCGGCGTCGGCGTGGGCGCGCTGCCCGCGCTCGCCGAGTCGGCCGGCGGCCCGCTGGAGCGGTATCTCGACGCGGCCGCCGCCCTGTCCGGGGAGCACGCGGACGAGGGGGCGCGCCGGGCCGCGGCCCAGGCCCGGGAAGACGCCCTGGCGGAGCTGTGCGACTGGGCGTACGAGGTGGTCGCCCCCGTCCTCGCCGGGCTGGACGAGCACCTCCCGGGCGACGCGGCCGACCGCCGCACCCCCCGGGTCGCCCTGGTCCCCTGCGGCCGCCTCGGCGTCGTCCCCTGGCACGCGGCCCGCTTCCCCGAGGGCGCCCCGTACGACTACCTGTGCCAGGCCCTGGTGATCACCTACGCGGCCTCCGGCAGGCAGTTCCTGCGTACGGCCGGGCGCGCGCCGCGCGATCCGGTCTCGGCCCCCGCCCTGGTCGCCGACCCGACCCTCGACCTGGCCTACGCCGAGCCGGAGGTCCTGCACCTGCGCAACACCTTCTACCCCGGGGCCCGGCTGTACGGCGACTTCGGCACCCTCCCGCCCGGCTCCGTCCCCGAGGGGACCCCCGCCCAGCTGCTGGCCCTCCTCGCCCAGGACCACTCGATGGTGCATCTGGCGACCCACGGCATGGCGGGCGTCCGCCCGACGGAGTCGGCCCTGCACCTCGCCGCCACCGGAGCCGACGAGCGGGGCCGGCTCACCGTGACCCGACTCCTGGACCGTCCGGTGCCCGACGGGCAGGAGCGGCCGGACGGCCCGCTCATCGTGCTGAGCGCCTGCGAAACCGACCTGAGCACCCGCGACCACGACGAGGCCCTGACCCTCACCACGGCGTTCGTCGCCGGCGGGGCACGTGATGTCGTGGGGTCGCGGTGGACCGTCCAGGACAGTGCGTCGATCCTGCTGATGGCGGTCTTCCACCACCATCTGCGGGCCGGCCGCAGCCCCGTCGACGCCCTGCGGGCCGCGCAGCTGTGGATGCTCGACCCGGACCGGGAGGACCCCGGCTGTCTGAGCGGGACGCTACGGTCGGACATCGGCCGGCCCGACCTCCGACGCCCCTCCCTCTGGGCCGCGTTCATCCACCAGGGGCACCCCGGCCGGGGAGAGGAGACCGTATGACGACGGGTGCGGACGGCGGGGCGGACGTGCTCGGCCTCGTCGAGGAACATCTCGACAGCATCCACGACCGGCTGACGGACGAGGAGTACGAGCTGCTGCTCACCCGGCTGCGGGCCCTCGCCGACACCCCGCCGGACGACGCGAGGGCCGTGCGCCGCGCCTTCCAGGGCGTACGGCTCGGCCTGCTGCCGCTGCCGTTCGACCACCCGGTCCGGGCCGGACTGGACTCCTTCCGGCTCATCGCCGCGGCGCCCGACAGACGGCTGGCCGTGGAGCGGACGCGGGCCCTGCTGGCCCGGCTCGCGGCCGGGCCGCCCGACCCGCCGCGCTCCCCCGGCACCGCGGCCGACACCGCCGCCATCATCGCCGCCGTCAAGCGCAGGCTGCTCAAGGTCCCCGCCCTCTCCGCCGCCGCGGCCCGCACGCGCTGCGGCGGTGCGCCGCCGCCCGACCTGATCCTCCTCGTGGACCCCGACCGGGGGGACCGCTACCCGGAGTTCCAGTTCGAGCCCGGCGACGGGCCGTACCTGGTCGTCCTGCAGGTCAACCGCGTGCTGCACGCCGACGCGGACCCGTGGGGGGCCGCCGACTGGTGGCTGAGCCCCAACTGCTGGCTGGACGGCGGTCCGCCCGCCGCGCTCCTGGGCGTCCGGCCGGACGGTGACCTGGTCGACGCGGCCGTCGCGCTGGTGGAGGCGGACTGATGCGCGACGATACCGCGGCGCCCGCCGCGTACCGCTTCCGCCCGCACTGGGAGGTGCTGCCCGCCGGGACCCAGCTGTGGCGCAGGCACTCGTCCCGGTTCGCGCCCGAGGAGTTCAAGCCGTTCGACCCGCGCGACCCCGCGCCCGGCCGCTTCCACGGCACCGCCGCCGACCCGTACCCCAGCCTGTACGCGGCGCAGGACCCGGAGACCGCGCTCGCCGAGACCCTGCTGCGCTCGGTCGACTTCGACCCGGTGAGCGGCGTGCGGCTGGTGCCGTGGGCGTGGGCGCGGGGCAGGTCCCTGAGTGTGCTGCGGACCCGGTGCGAGCTGAAGCTCGTCTCGCTGTGCACGGGCACGGCCCTCGCCGCGGTCTGCCAGGACAGCCGCCTGCTGGAGAGCGAGGGGAGGGAGCACTACGAGCAGACGCGCGGCTGGGCGCGGGAGTTGCGGGTCCAGGCCCCCGAGGCCGCCGGGATGGTCTGGGACTCGAAGCGCAACCCGTCGGGGCGGGCCATGGTGCTCTTCGGGGACCGGTTGCCGGACCTCGCGGACGGGCCGCTCACCCCCCTGTCGTACCGCACCATCGCCGACCTCGGCTCCCCCGACGGCATCAAGGAGACCAACCAGCTGCTGGAGCCGCTCCGTGCGGCGATCCGGGAGCCGCTGCACCGCTGACCGCGTCCGCGTACACCGTTCGCTTGTCCGCCCGTGGCGCGGGTGCCATGGTGGTCGCCATGGCAGCGCCCCTCCTTGACACCGCGTCAGTCCTCGTGGACTTACGGGCCGTCCGCCGTGCCGGACTGCTGCGACTACGAGGCCGTGAGCTGCCCTCCCTGGAGGCTGCCGCGGCCTTGCTGGTGACCGCACGCACCCGCGAGGGCGCCGTGGAGGCGCTGCTCCGCCGCGCGGTCGAGCGGCTCGACGCGGGCACGCTGCGCACCGCGGCCGAGTACACGCTGGGGCTGGCGCAGGGCACGCGGGACTGGCCGGCGTCCTCCCGCCGGGCCCGTGCGGCCGAGGTGTACCGGGTGAGCGAGGAGCGGTTCCGCAAGCACCACGAGGTGATGGTCCTGGAGCAGGTGGCCGGGCAGATCGTGGAGTTGGCCGAGGGCGGCGGCGAGCCGGACGAGACCGACTGGCCGGCCGAGACCCACCGGTCCCTGGACGTCCTGGCCGGCGACCGGCCCGTGCGCCTCACGCTCCATCTGCACCCGGTCGAACTGCTGCGGGACGTGGACGCGGTGGTCTCCCCGGTGAACACGTACTTCGCGCTGCCCGAGCCGTACAAGTCGTCGGTCTCCGCCTCGCTGCGCCGGGCCGCCTCGGTGCGCGGCGTGACCGGCGACCTGCTGGACGACCCGGTCCACGACGAGCTGCGCAGGTGGACGGCGCGGCACGGCACGTCGGGCCGCCCGGTGATCCCCGGGACGGTGGCGGCGACGGGCGCGGGGGCGATGGCCGAGCAGGGCGTGCGGCGCATCTACCACGCCGCCGTGGCCCGGCCCCGGGCCGGCACGAACGACTACGACGTGCTGCCCGCCGACGTCACGCGCGCCGCCTCGCGCGCGCTCGCGCTGCTGGCCGAGGAGCACGACCGGTACACGCCGCCGCTGCGGTCGGTGTGCTTCGCGCTGCTCGGCTCGGGGCGCGGCGGGCTGCCGTACCGGGTGAGCGCGGCCGCGGTGTGGAGCGCCGTCGAGGCGGAGCTGGCCCGCGGCGCCCCCTGGGACGTGCACGTCGTCGTCCGCGACCCGGAGGCGGCCCGCGTGGTGGAGCGGACGGCGTCCAGGACCCGCCCGGGCCACGACCGGTCGGCGCCCGGCCGGTCCGCTTGACTGGACGTGCGGGCCGCCCGGACGGGTGCCGGGGGCAACTCCCCCGGGCGGCCCGTGCACCGGTCCCGATGTCCCGACGGTGCGTCAATTCTCGTAAGGACCAGACATGCCGGTGACGAAGCCCCATACCGTGGTCGCATGACCGGCGGGATGGTGCGGTGGGCGCACGGCCGCGCGGGTCGCACGGTGACCTGGCCGGCTCCGGACGCGTACGTCCTCGTCGACGGCGTCCTGTTACGCATGCGTCCCGAGCCGGCCGGAGTGCCGCCGGGCACGCCCGTCACCGTGCGCCTCGGCGAGGGAGAGCGGGGGCTGGTGGCGCACGCCGGCCCGGAAGCGGAGGACGGATGAGCCGCCAGGGCATCGAGGTCGGGGAAGGGTACGGGGAGCGGCAGCCCGTCGTCCTGCTCCTCGACACCTCCGCGTCCATGGGCCGGCCCGCGGAACACCCGCGGATCGACGAGCTGAACGAGGCGCTGACCCGCTGGTTCGACGGGATCCGGAAGCAGGAGCGGCTGCGCAGCCGGGTGGAGGTCTGCCTCCTCACCTTCGACTCCGCGGTACGGGTCCACGACCCGGAGCCCGGCGGCCTCGTCCCCGTCGGGGACGCCGACGCCGGCCGGCTCTTCGTGCCGGTGCACGACCTGCGGCCGCCCACCCTGCGGGCCGGGGGCCTGACCCGGCTGACGGAGGCCGTGGAGGCGGCCCTCGACCTGGCCCGCCACCGCTACCGCGCCCTCCAGGAGCAGCGGGTGCCCGTCCGGCGCCCCTTCGTCTGGGTCCTCACCGACGGTGCGCCCAGCGACGCCCGGGGCCGCCCGCTGGACGAGGCGGGCCTGGCGGACACCGCGGAGCGGATCCGCCGGGGCGAGGCGGACCGGGAGTGGGTGGTCCAGGTGGTCGGGGTGCGCGACGCCGACATGCCGATGCTCCGGGTCCTCGCGCCGCAGGGCACCTTCGCCCTGGCGCACCTGGACTTCGGCCGGATCATCGACCTGTTCTTCCAGAGCACCGACGACAGCTTCCCAGACGACGACGCGGACGGCGTGCACGCGCGCATCAAGGAGCGCGCAGCCAGGCTGGCGCGCATGGAGAGGCTGGAGAGGAGCCTCTAGGTGATCATCGCGGGCGCCGCCGTCCAGGGCACCGCGCACCTCGCCGCAGCGCAGGGCTGCCAGGACGCGTTCAAGGCGGTCGACCTGGGCGGCGCGGCGGTGCTCGCGGTGTCCGACGGCGCGGGCAGCCGGGACCGCAGCGCGCTGGGCGCCCATCTGGCGGTCGACGCGGCGTGCCGCCTGCTGGCGCGGGACGTCCCGGACGGCGCGGCGGCCCCGGAGCGGTGGACGCGGTGGATCGCCGGACGGGGGCGGCGGGTGGTCGGGGAGTATCTGCGGGCGGTGTCGGGGGTGCTGGGCGCGGGCTCAGGACCGGCGGAGCCCGGCCCCGGGGACCCCGGCGCGGCGAGGGCCGGCCCGGCGGACCCGGGCGCCCTGGCGGCCACCCTGACCGCGGCGGTCGTGGCCCCGCCCTGGGTCGCGTTCGTCTCGCTGGGCGACGGCTTCGGCACCCTGCTGACCCGCGACGACCGCAGCCACCTGGTCCTCCCACCGCCCGCCGGCCCGGCCGCCTTCCTCTCCTCCCCCGCCGCCGGGTTGCGCATCCGCACGTTCGCGGTCTGGGAACCCGAACTCGGCGGCGTCGCCGTGGTCACCGACGGCCTGGCCGCCCTCGCCCTCGACCACCCGTCCGGCCGCGGGCTGCCGCCGGCGGCCGGCCCGCTGCCCGCCGGGCGCTTCTTCGCCGGCGTGGCGGCGGCGCTCCGCGCGTCCGGCGGCGACGCCGGGCCGCTGCGCCGGCTGCTCTCCGGGCCGGAGGCCGCCCGGACCGGTGACGACCTGACCCTGCTGTGCGCTCTGGTCGAGGGGCGGTGACCGTGGCGCTGACCGTGGTGTCCGGGAACGGGCGCGCCTGGCGGCTCACCGAGCAGATAGGCAGCGGCTCGGAGGGGTTCGTGTACGGCGTCGAGGACACCCGCCCGCTCGTCGCGAAGCTCGTCCCGGATCCGCCCGACCCCGAGGCGTTCCGGCGCCGGGTGGCCCGCCTCGTACGGCAGCGCCGCGAACCACGCACCGTCGAGCTGCTCTCCGGCACGCCGGTCCGGCTGTCGTGGCCGCTGGTGCCGGTCCGTACGGCCGGCGGCGGACCGGAGCGTGTCGACGGCTACGTCATGACCGACATGCGCCACGCCTACCAGCCGTTCAGCCACCTCCTCGACCCGCACGCCCGCCGGGCCCACCTGCCCGCGGCGACCTGGGCGACCGCCCTGTGCGCCGCCCTCGCCCTCGCCCGGCTGCTGGCCCGGGTGCACGCCGAGGGGTACGTCGTGGGCGACCTGAAGCCCGACAACCTGTGGGTCGACGAGACCGGGCGGATCGGCATGGCCGACGTCGACTCCTGGCAGTTCACCGACGGCCGCGACACCTTCGCCGGCCGTATGCGCACCCCCGGCTACACGGCCCCGGAACGGATCGCCGCCCCCGCCGGCGCCCCGCCGGACAGCGCGTCGGACGACTTCGCCCTGGCCGTCCTGGTCCATCAGCTGCTCGTCGCCGGCCTGCACCCGTTCGCGGGCCACCCGGCCGGGGGCGGCTGCCTCCGTGACTACACGTCGTACGACGACAACGTCGTGCACGGCCGCTGCCGGCTCCTCGACCGCACGTCGGTGCTGCTGCCCCGCTCGGCGCCGCCCGCCGACCTGCTGCCGAGACCGCTCGCCGAGGGATTCCGGGCGGCGTTCGCGCCCGCGGGGCGGCGGCCGACGGCGGCGGGCTGGGCCCGGTCGCTCGCGGCCGAACTGGCCCCCGGCCGGCTGAAGGTGTGCGCGGTGAACGCCCGGCACGTGCACACCGTGGAGCGGCCCTGGTGCCCGTGGTGCGACCAGGCCGGGCAGGGCTTCGACAGCTACCCCGACGATCCGCGGGAGGACGCGTGACCGGCCTGCTCTCCGTCGCCCGCACGCTGGACCGCTGCACGGTCCTCGGCCCCGGCACCCGCGCGGTCGTCTGGGTCCAGGGCTGCCCGCTGCGCTGCCGGGGCTGCGTGGCCGCGGAGACGCTGCCGTTCGACGGGGGCACCGCCCGGCCCGTCGCCGAGGTCGCCGGCTGGCTGTGCGGTCTGGACGGCATCGAGGGCGTGACCCTGTCCGGCGGCGAGCCCTTCAGCCAGGCCCGGGCCCTGGCCGAGCTGCTCGACGCGGTACGCGCCGAGCGCCCGGACTTCGGCGCGATGGCGTACTCCGGCTTCCGGCACGAGGCCCTGCGGCGCGGCGGCCCCGACCGGCGCGCCCTGCTCGCCCGGCTGGACCTGCTGGTCGACGGGCCGTACGTCGCGGCGCGGCACGGCAGTCTGCACTGGCGCGGCTCGGCCAACCAGCGGCTGATCCCGCTCACCGACCGCTACGCGCACGCGCTGGCCGGCCCGGACACGACCGCGGGGATCGAACTGTCCGTCGGCCCGGACGGATCCGTCTCGTGGGCGGGCGTGCCGCCCGCACCCGGATTCCGCGAGGGACTCGAAGACCGGCTCGCGGCACGCGGGTTCGTGCTGCACACCGAAGCCCGGAGGGAACGATGAGCGGATCGCCGAAGTACAGCACAGTCCGCGTGGGCGCCGCGTACGCCCGGCGGGAGGCGGCGGAGCGCCGGCGCCGGGAGGCGCGGCGCCGCGCCCGGGAGCAGCAGCGGGCCGCCGAACGGGCCCGGCTCGCCCGGGAGGC
>NZ_BAAAPF010000246.1:0-10727 GCF_039531005.1 Streptomyces synnematoformans | reverse complement strand
AGCCGCCGGGCCGGCCTTGCCGCCGGACCCCCCGCGCGCGTCCCGCGGGCCGGCGCCCGGATCGCCGCCGGAGCCACCGGAGTCCTCCGCGCCCGCCTCCCCGGCGTCCGCGCCGGACTCCGCCTCCGAACCGGCCGCCACGGCCTCCGAGTCGCTCTCCCGGCTCGGCGCCGGCACGCGCGGCGTACCGCCGGCCGCCTCGCCGTTGGCCCGCTGCCGGTCCGACTGCGGTGTGGACGACTGGAGCGCGGTCCCCCCGGTGGTGCGGAATAGTTCGTCGGCCCCGGGCAGGCTCACTCGGCGTGGCACCGGGCGAGCACCTCCCTGGCGAGCTGGCGGTAGGCGGCCGCGCCCACGGAGTTCGACGCGTACGAGGTGATGGGCTCGCCGGCCACGGTGGTCTCGGGGAAGCGGACGGTGCGCCCGATGACCGTGTGGTAGACGTGGTCGTCGAACGCCTCGACGACGCGCGCCAGCACCTCGCGGCTGTGCACGGTCCGCGAGTCGTACATCGTGGCGAGGATGCCGTCCAGCTCCAGGTCGGGGTTGAGCCGCTCCTGGACCTTCTCGATCGTCTCGGTGAGCAGCGCGACCCCGCGCAGCGCGAAGAACTCGCACTCCAGCGGCACGATCACCTTGTGCGCCGCGGTCAGCGCGTTGACCGTGAGCAGCCCCAGCGACGGCTGGCAGTCGATGACGACGTAGTCGTACTCGGCCAGCAGCGGCTTCAGCGCGCGCTGCAGCGTCTGCTCCCGGGCCACCTCGCTCACCAGCTGCACCTCGGCGGCGGAGAGGTCGATGTTGCTGGGGAGCAGGTCCATGTTCGGCACGGCCGTCTTGAGCAGCACCTCGTCGGCCGCCATGCCCCGCTCCATGAGCAGGTTGTAGACCGTGAGGTCCAGCTCCATGGGGTTGACGCCGAGGCCGACGGAGAGGGCGCCCTGCGGGTCGAAGTCCACGAGCAGCACGCGGCGGCCGTACTCGGCCAGCGCCGCGCCCAGGTTGATGGCGGACGTGGTCTTGCCGACGCCGCCCTTCTGGTTGCACATGGCGATGACCTTCGCCGGGCCGTGGTCGGTGACCGGGCCCGGGATGGGGAAGTACGGCAGCGGGCGGCCCGTGGGGCCGATGCGCTCCCGGCGCTGCCGGGCGGCGTCCGGGGCGAGGGTCGCGGCGTACTCGGGATCCGGCTCGTAGTCCGCGTCCGGATCGTAGAAGTGACCTTCTGACAGGTCCTCGAAGTCGGAGGCGGCGGATGCGGCGAGACGGGTGGTGTCCTCGCCGCCGCCCTGGCTGCCGGTCATGGCGTTCACGTGATGACCGTCCATGCTCTGGTATGCGTTTCCGCCCTGGTGTGCGTGTGCCGAGAAGGTGTGGACGGCGACGGAGCCGACAGGCGCCTCCACCCCCGGAGGAACGTGGCCCCGCGCAGGCGTGCCTGGACGACCACCCCCGGGAGCAAATGTCGACTCATTCACAAGTCGTCCTACCTCCTTGGTGACCAGGGCACTTCTCGATTGGTCAGCGTGGCACCATGCCGACGATTGGCGACTCTATGGCGTGTCGGGGTCCCGCAGCAACACAATCCCGCAGACAGAGCACGATGTGTCGGGTGTGGAACACCACTTCGGGCACGCCGCACGACGGCGTGGCGCCCGGCCGAACCCCTGGTGACAAGGTTCGGCCGGTGATGTGCAGTTGACAGTGTCGCCGGTGTGGTCGATGTGCCGCGCACCTGCGCGAAATCAGCCCAGCACGCGCGCGAGTTCGGCCGCCGGAAGACCGTGCGCCTCCGCCACGGGACCGTAAACGACCTGTCCTTCGTGCGTGTTGAGGCCGTGGGCCAGCGCCGGATCGGCACGCAGCGCCGCCCGCCAGCCGAGGTTCGCGAGCTTGACGATGTACGGCAGGGTGGCGTTGGTGAGCGCGTACGTGGACGTGTTGGGCACCGCGCCGGGCATGTTGGCGACGCAGTAGAAGACCGAGTCGTGCACCCGGAAGGTCGGCTCCGCGTGCGTGGTCGGGCGCGAGTCGGCGAAGCAGCCGCCCTGGTCGATCGCGATGTCGACAAGCACACTTCCCGGCTTCATCCGCGACACCAGCTCGTTGTCGACGAGCTTCGGGGCCTTCGCGCCGGGGATGAGCACCGCGCCGATCACCAGGTCGGCGTCCACGACGGCCTGCCCGAGCGCGTAGGCGCTGGAGGCGAGGGTGCGCACCCGCGTGCCGAAGACCTTGTCGGCCTCGCGCAGCTTGCGCACGTCGGTGTCGAGCAGCGTGACGTGGAAGCCCATGCCGACGGCGATATGCGTGGCGTTCCAGCCGGAGACGCCGCCGCCGATCACGACGGCCTGCCCGGGCACCACGCCGGGCACGCCGCCCGGCAGCACGCCGCGACCGCCCTGCGAGCGCATCAGGTGGTACGCGCCGACCTGCGGGGCGAGCCGGCCGGCGACCTCCGACATCGGGGCGAGCAGCGGCAGTTGCCGGTCGGCGGTCTCCACCGTCTCGTACGCGACGGCGGTGGTGCCGGACTCCAGCAGCGCTTCGGTGCACGGGCGGGAGGCGGCGAGGTGGAGGTAGGTGAAGAGCACCTGGTCCTTGCGCAGGCGGTGGTACTCCTCCGCGACCGGCTCCTTGACCTTCAGCACGAGGTCGGCGGCGGCCCACACGTCGTCGGCGGCGGGCAGGATCTCCGCCCCGGCCGCGACGTACTCCTCGTCGGAGATGGAGGAGCCGAGGCCGGCGCCCTGCTCCACGAGTACCTCATGGCGGTGGCGGACCAGCTCGTGGACTCCGGCAGGCGTGATGGCCACCCGGAACTCGTTGTTCTTGACCTCGCGTGGGATTCCGACCTTCACGATGGATCACGGTCCTTGGGGTGAGGGGATCTCGTCAGGCCCCGGTCGGGGTGTCCGCCGCGGCCTGGCCATTCTTAAATGAAGGAATCCTCCGAGTCCAGCCTTTGAAACAGACATATTTCTGCGATGTGTCGATGGATTCACAGGTCGGCGGCAGCTGGACGGGGGGCCGGGCCCGTCTTCGGACGCTCCTCGGAGACGGTCTCCGCGGCGACCTCGACGGGCTCCGCCGCGGGCTCCGCGGGGGTGTCCGCGGGGGTGTCCGCGGGGGTGTCCGGCTCGGTCTCCGGACCGGGCCCGGCGGCGGCCTCCGGCTCCGCCGCCGGCACGCGCTCCCCGCCGTCGTCCGGGGCCGCGCCGGCCGCGCGGTCCGGCGCGGTCGTCTGCGCCGAGACCGGCTCCGCGGCGGGCACGGAGACGGACCCGGGCGCGGGCTCCGGCTCCAGTTCCGACTGCGGCTCCGGTTCCGTTTGCGGTTGCGGTTCCGTTTGCGGCTGCGGCTGCGGCTGCGGCACGGGTTCCGGCGCGACGGCCGCGACGGGCCCCTCGGCGTGTTCCGGTACCTGGCCGGCGAGCCGCCCCGCCGCCGCCCGGTGCAGCTCCGCCGCCTCCGGGTCGCCCGCGCCGTCGACGAGGTCCGCCAGCCGGAGCTGCACCGCCGCCCGCAGCGCGGTGTCGCCCGAGACCCGCGCGGCCTCCATCGCCCGGGTGCACGTCCTGAGCGCCTCCCGCGGGTACCCCGCGTACTGCTGCACCCGCGCCACCTCGCCCAGCGCCCGCGCCTGCCCGGCGACGTCCCCGAGCCGGCGGTGGGCCGCCGCCGACCCGCGCCACTCGCGCAGCGCCCAGCCCCAGGCCCCGGCGTACGTGTGCACCGCGCCGAGCCGCGCCCGCAGCCGCGCCTCGTCGGCCAGCTCGCCGCGCGTCTGCCGCAGCGACAGGGCCCGCCCGAACCAGTCCGCCGCCCGGCCCCAGTCCCGCAGCTCCTGGTACGCCGCCCCGACGGACTCCAGCGCCCGCCCCACCGGCTGCGGATCCCGCGCCCTGCGCGCCGCCGCCAGCGCCTCCCGGTACCGCCCGAGCGCCTCCCGGGGCCGGTCCGCGCGCAGGTCCAGGTCGCCGAGGTTGAGCAGCGCCGCCGCCTTCTCCCACACCAGCCCGCGCCGCTCGGCGACGCCCAGCACCAGTTCGTGCAGCCGGTACTGCTCGGGCGCGGCGTCCGCCTCGCCCCGGTGCGCGGCCAGCGCCCGCGACAGCGCGGCGACCAGCCGCCGCGCCAGCGTGTCCAGCTCCCCGTCGGCGACGGCCATCCGGGCCGCGGCCAGCAGCGTCGGCAGCCGGCTGCGCAGCCACGCGGCGGCGGCCTCCGGCGACGGGAAGCGCAGCGCCCGCGGCAGCCCCGCGAGCCGCGCGTGCACCGCCGAGCCGGCGGGCTCGGTGACGGCCCGGCAGGACTGCAGCAGGCGTACGTACCGCTCCAGCATCCGGGCCCGGGCGAGCTGCACCTCCTCGGCCCCCGCCCCGGTCTCCAGCGCCTCGCGCAGCAGCGGCTGCAGGCAGCCGGGCACCTCGTACTGCGTGAGGACGGCCTCCGCCGGCTCCGGTACGGGACGCAGCAGCCCCTGGCCGGCGCAGTCCGCGAGCGTGGTGCGGGCCGCGGCGACCGTGCAGCCGGCGAGCGCGGCGGCGGAGTGGGCGTCGACGAGCCCGGCGGGCGCCAGCGGCAGCAGCCGCAGCAGCTGCGCGACGGGCGGCGGCAGGGAGTCGTATACGAACCGGAACGCCCGCGCCAGCGCCTTCGGACCGGACGGCCGCCCGGCGGACCCCTCGGTGGTCCCGCCCTTGCGGCGCAGCTCCCGTACGGCGTCGGCGACGCACGCCTGCGGGTGCCCGGCGAGCCAGCCGCCGGCCAGCACCAGCGCCGCGGGGTGGCCGGCGCACTCCTCGGCCAGCACGTGGGTGGCCTCCGGGTCGCAGGCGATCCGCGTCTCCCCCGCGTACGAGGCGACCAGCGCCAGCGCCGCCGCGGGCTCCAGCCCGCCGAGGGTGCACGGCCGTACGTCCGGCACGCCCTTCAGCGGACCCTCGGCGACGGCGACGACGAGGCAGTCGCGCGACTCGGGGACCAGTTCCAGCAGCTGTTCGGGGTCGGTGACGTCGTCGAGCACGAGCACCGCCGAGCGCTCCGCCAGCGCGGTGCGCAGCTCGGCGGCGAGGTGCGCGGGCCCTCTGCCTGCGACCGGCGGCACGCCGAGGGCGTCGAGCAGGTCGCGTACGGCCCGCTCCAGCGGCACCGCCTCGCCGCCGGGGGCGGAGAGCCGCGCGGTGTGGACGCCGCCGGGGTAGTCGGTCGCGACGGTGCGGGCCAGCTCGGCGGCGAGCGCGCTGCGCCCGGAGCCCGGCCGCCCGGCGATGAGCAGCACCCGGCTACGGGGCGCGGGGCGGCCGGCGAGGGTGTCGAGCCCGGCGCGGGCGATGTCGGCACGCAGGGCGTCGAGCTCGCGGGTCCTGCCGACGAACCGGTGGGGGGCGGCCTGTTCCGTCACGCCGGTGAGCGTAATTCACCCGGCGTGAGGGGCGGGCCACGTGACGGCACATGGCCGAACGCCGGAACGAAAATCACCGCATCGGATCAACCGCCCGGCGGCCCCGGCCCGCCGCGCCGGGAAGCCCGCCGCGCGCGTGGGCGGTGCCCCCGGGCGCGGACGGGTGTGCGCGGAGGTTCCTCAGGACGTGAACGGGCGGGCCGGCCAGGGGGCGTTCGCCGGGCGCAGCGCGTCGAGGCCGCCGTCCGCGCGGGCGGCCTGGAGCGCCAGCACGCCGAGCATCAGGCAGTTGTTGTGCAGGTCCCCGGCGAGGACGCCGCGCAGCAGGTCCGCCACCGGGACGCGGTCGAGCGTGAGGTCCAGCTCCTCGCCCTCGGCGGCGAAGCGCTCGCCCTCCGCGTCGGTGACGCCGCGGGCGAGGAAGACGCGGACGGCCTCGTCGCAGCCGCCGGGCGTGGTGTAGACGTCGACCAGTACGCGCCAGTCGTCGGCCTTGACGTGCGCCTCCTCGTACAGCTCGCGCTGGGCGGCGCTCAGCGGGTTCTCGCCGGGCACGTCGAGGAGCCCGGCGGGGATCTCCCAGAGCTTGTGCCGTACGGGGTGGCGGTACTGGTTGAGCACCAGCACGCGGTCGTCGTCGTCGAGGGCGAGGACCGCGACCGAGCCGGGGTGGACCTGGTAGTCACGGCGGGCGACGGTGCCGTCCGGCATGACCACGTCGTCGGTGCGCACGGCCGTCTTGGCGCCGGTGAACGGCGTCGCGGAGGCGACGACCTCCCACTCGGCCGCCGTGTCGCGCAACTGCTCCGCTCTCACTTGCCCCCCTCGCGCGCGGCGGCCACCGGCTCCTGCCCGCCGGTGCGCGCGCTCTGCGGGCCGGCCGGCGTCCGGCCGGCGCCCTGCTGCCGCGCGCCCTCCTGTCCGGCGCCCTCCCGGCCCGCCCCCTCCTGCCGGGCGCCCTCCTGTATCGCGACGGCCGCCTTCACCAGCCCGGCGAACAGCGGGTGCGGCCGCGTCGGCCGCGAGCGCAGCTCGGGGTGGGCCTGGGTGGAGACCAGGTACGGGTGCACCTCGCGCGGGTACTCCACGTACTCCACCAGTTTGTTGTCCGGGGAGGTGCCGGAGAAGGCGAGCCCGGCCTTCTTCTCCAGCTCGCCGCGGTAGGAGTTGTTGACCTCGTAGCGGTGCCGGTGGCGCTCCTCGACGTAGGGCTGGTCCGCGTACGCCTCCCGTACCACCGAGCCCTCCGCCAGCTTGGCGGGATACAGCCCGAGGCGCATCGTGCCGCCCATGTCGCCCTCGCCGGCGACGATGTCGAGCTGCTCCTCCATGGTGGAGATCACCGGGTCGGTCGCGGCCCGGTCGAACTCCGTGGAGTTGGCGCCCGCGATGCCCGCCAGGTTCCGCGCCGCCTCGATGACGATGCAGTGCAGGCCGAGGCAGATGCCGAGCAGCGGCACGCGGTTCTCGCGGGCGTACGTGATCGCGCCGATCTTGCCCTCCACGCCGCGCTCGCCGAAGCCGCCGGGGATGACGATGCCGTCCACGTCGGCGAGGTGCTTGCGGGCACTCTGCGGCGTGCGGCAGTCGTCGGACGTGACCCACTTGATCTTGGCGCGGGCGTTGTTGGCGAAGCCGCCGGCGCGGATGGCCTCGGTGACCGACAGGTAGGCGTCGGGCAGGTCGATGTACTTGCCGACGAGCGCGATCGTCACCTCGTGCGCCGGCTTGTGCACGCGCCGCAGCAGGTCGTCCCACTCGGTCCAGTCCACGTCGCGGAACGGCAGGTCCAGCTTGCGGACGACGTACGCGTCCAGGCCCTCCGCGTGCAGCACCTTGGGGATGTCGTAGATCGACTTGGCGTCGATGGCGGCGACGACGGCGGCGTCGTCGACGTCGCACATGAGCGAGATCTTCCGCTTGATCGCCGCCGGCACCTCGCGGTCGGCGCGCAGGACGATCGCGTCGGGCTGGATGCCGATGCTGCGCAGCGCGGAGACCGAGTGCTGCGTCGGCTTGGTCTTCAGCTCGCCGGACGGGCCGATGTACGGCAGCAGCGAGATGTGCACGACGAACACGTTGTCCCGGCCGACCTCGTGCCGCACCTGGCGGACGGCTTCGAGGAACGGCAGCGACTCGATGTCGCCGACGGTGCCGCCGACCTCGGTGATCACCACGTCCACGTCGTCGGTCGCCATACGCCGGATACGGGACTTGATCTCGTTGGTGATGTGCGGGATCACCTGGACCGTGTCGCCCAGGTACTCGCCGCGGCGCTCCTTGGCGATCACGGAGGAGTAGACCTGGCCGGTGGTGACGTTCGCCGAGCCGTCCAGATCGACGTCGAGGAAGCGCTCGTAGTGCCCGATGTCGAGGTCGGTCTCCGCGCCGTCGTTGGTGACGAAGACCTCGCCGTGCTGGAACGGGTTCATCGTGCCGGGGTCGACGTTCAGGTACGGGTCCAGCTTCTGCATCGTCACCCGCAGCCCGCGCGCCTTCAGCAGCGCGCCCAGGCTGGAGGCGGTGAGCCCCTTGCCGAGCGAGGAGGCGACGCCTCCCGTGACGAAGATGTGCTTTGTCGTCGTGGATGGCATTGCCAAGAGGGGCTCCCGTGGTCGCTTGACGAGGTGCGTGGCGGGGTGCCCCAGATCGAGGTGGGTCGCTCGGCGAGCGCCGCCGCCACCTGCCCGGCCGGCCCTCCGCTCCACGGGCTACCAGGGTATCAGTGATCCCCTGGTCACCACCCGCGGCCGACCGCCGTCCCGCCGCCCGACCCGATCGGCCCAGGAGGAATCCGCGACCCTGGCGCGCGCGCACACGCGAAGGCTTTATCCTCTGCGGAACGCACTTCTAGCTGGAGAGGCACGTGGCGGGGCGGATCGAGGACTACGCACTTCTGGGCGACATGCAGACGGCCGCGCTCGTCCGTCGCGACGGCACGACCGACTGGCTCTGCCTGCCCCGGTTCGACTCCCATGCGGTGTTCGCCTCCCTACTGGGGACAGAGGAGCACGGCTTCTGGCGGATCGGGCCCGCGTACGCCCCCGAAGCGGGCCCGCCGCCCGCGACCCGGCGGCGCTACCGTGGCGACTCGCTGGTCCTGGAGTCCGAGTGGGACACCCCCCGGGGGACGGTCCGGCTGATCGACTTCATGCCGCCGCGCGACAGCGCCTCCCCGCAGCTGATCCGCATCGTCGAGGGCGTCACCGGGCGGGTGCCGATGCGCTCCGCGCTGCGGATGCGCTTCTCCTACGGCCGCATCGTGCCGTGGGTCCACCAGACCGACGACGGCCGCACCGTCGGCGTCGCCGGGCCGGACTCGGTGTGGCTCGACGCCCCGGTGCCGACGTACGGCCGGGACCTCACGACGTACTCGGACTTCACGGTCGGCCCCGGCGACCGGCTGGCGTTCACGATCAGCTGGCAGCCCTCGCACCGCGAGCCGCCGCAGCCCGCCGACCCCGAGGCGGCGCTGACCGCCACGGAGGACTTCTGGCGGGAGTGGACCGGGCACTGCACGTACCACGGCCCCTACCGGCACGCCGTGATCCGCTCGCTGATCACGCTCAAGGCCCTGACGTACGAGCCGACCGGCGGCATCGTCGCCGCGCCCACCACCTCGCTGCCCGAGGACATCGGCGGCGTGCGCAACTGGGACTACCGCTTCACCTGGCTGCGCGACGCCGCGATCACCCTGTCGTCCCTGCTGCGCACCGGGTACCACGAGGAGGCGCGCGCCTGGCGCGAGTGGCTGCTGCGCGCCGTCGCCGGCGATCCGGAGAACCTGCAGATCATGTACGGCATCGCCGGCGAACGCGAGCTGGGCGAGTCGGAGCTGGAGTGGCTGCCGGGATACGAGAGCTCCCGCCCGGTGCGCGCCGGCAACGGCGCGGCCGGGCAGCTGCAGCTCGACGTCTACGGCGAGGTCGTCGAGGCGCTCCACCTCGCGCACATGACGGGCCTCGCCCGCAACGACTACGCCTCGCTGCTGCAGCTGAAGATGATCCGCTGGGTCGAGGAGAACTGGGACCGCCCCGACGAGGGGCTGTGGGAGGTGCGCGGCCCGCGGCGGCACTTCGTGCACTCGAAGGTGATGACCTGGGTCGCCGTCGACCGCACGATCAAGCTCATCGAGTCGGGCGAGGCGGACGGCCCGCTGGAGCGCTGGCAGCGGCTCCGCGACGACATCCACCGGGACGTGTGCGAGAAGGGCTACGACCGCCAGCGCAACACCTTCACGCAGTCCTACGGCTCGCAGGAGCTGGACGCCTCGCTGCTGCTCATCCCGCAGGTCGGCTTCCTGCCGCCGGACGACAAGCGCGTCATCGGCACCATCGAGGCCATCCAGCGCGAGCTGGGCACCCCCGACGGCTTCATCCGCCGCTACCCGACCGCGGGCGACGAGACCGGCAGCGACGGTCTGCCGGGCGACGAAGGCGCGTTCCTCGCCTGCTCGTTCTGGATGGCGGACGACCTGGCGATGATCGGCCGGGTGCAGGAGGCGCGGCAGCTCTTCGAGAAGCTGCTGGCGCTCCGGAACGACCTGGGGCTGCTCGCGGAGGAGTGGGACCCGCGGCTGCAGCGCCAGGTCGGGAACTTCCCGCAGGCGTTCAGCCACGTGCCGCTGATCGACACGGCGCTGCGGCTGAGCGCGTCGGGCGCGTACGGCTAGCGCGGGTAGCGCTCCGCGCAGGGCGGCGGGAGCGGGGGCGCCCGGCGGCGAGCGCGCGCCCGGGACGGGCAACCACTCGGCCAGCCGCGCGTACCAGTGTCCTCGGCCGGCCCCAGGCCGCAGGCGCTACGTCATCAGCTCGTCGTAGATCGCGAGGACCTGGGCGACCGTGTCGTCCTCCGTCGGCCACGTGCCGGCCCGGGCGCGGCCCGCGGCGGCGAGCCGCGCGCGTCGTGCGGGGTCGTCGAGCAGGGCCGTCACCGCGTCGGCGAGCGCGCGGCCGTCCCCGTACGGCACGAGTTCCGCCGCGTCGCCGACGAGTTCGGGGACGCCGCCGACCGCCGTGGCCACCAGCGGGGCGCCCGCGTGCAGCGCCTCCTGGGCGAGCACCGGGCGCGCCTCCCACGGGCTGGAGAGCACCGCGACGTCCGCGGCGGCCAGCAGCCGGCGCAGGTCGTCGTGGCGGCCCACGAGCCGTACGGGCAGCTTCTCGGCGTCGATACGGCGCTGCAGCCTCCCGCGCGCCGGGCCCTCGCCGGCGATCGCGAGCAGCGGCTGCTCCGGCAGCGCCCGCCACCTGCGGGCGGCGTCCAGCAGCGCGGCGTGCGCGCCGTACGCGGCGAGCGGGGCGGCGGTGACCACCAGCGG